>NZ_JBWKZJ010000045.1:0-21489 GCF_059424365.1 Brevundimonas sp. GW456-12-10-14-LB3 | reverse complement strand
TCCCCCGCCCGTCTGGCCCTGATCGACGGCGACGTCTGCGTGGTTTTCGACGAAGGCGAGGAAGGCGTCGCCCCCGGCCAGGCCTGCGCCCTTTACGATCCGACCGACCCCGACCGCGTCCTGGGCGGCGGCTTCATCCGCGACACGACCGCCGTAGCGACAGCCTAGACAATTGTGGAGATCGGGTGGATTTTGAGTTGATTTTCGTCGAATATTGATTGAGACCCCATTCAACAATAATGCACAGCTGCGTTATATTTCTTTAAACTGATCATTGCAGTAATGCCCTAATCCCCGGCCTGACCAAGCAGGGGAAATAAATGCAACGTCAAAACAAACTCCGCCTCCAGCTTTTGCTGGGGACCGCGCTTCTCGCCGCGCCCGTTTCCGCCTTCGCCGGCAGCGATCCCGTCGCCGTCGATCCGACGCCGACCGGCCTGGCCGACATCGTCGTCACCGCCACCAAGCGTGAAACCAATCTGCAAGACACGCCGATCTCCATATCGGTCATGGGTTCGGAATCGCTGGAAAACCGCCACGTTCAGAGCCTGATGGATCTGGCCGACGGCGCTGTGCCCAGCCTTCGCGTCGCCACCTTCGAAGCGCGCCAATCGGCTCTGACCATCGGCATTCGCGGGATTGTGCCGAACGACGCCAACCAACCCGCCCGCGAACAGGGCGTCGGCGTCTATGTCGACGGCGTCTATCTGGCGCGTCAGCACGGCCTCGCTTCCGCCCTGCTCGACATCGAACGGGTGGAAGTCCTGAAGGGGCCGCAAGGCACCCTGTTCGGCCGCAACACCGAAGGCGGCGCCCTGTCGCTGGTGACCAAGAAGCCCACGGGCGAGTTCGGCATGCGCGCCGTCGCCGGCGTCGGCAACCTGGACTCCTACAACTCCGAACTGCACGTCGATTTTCCGGCCCTGGGCGACTTCGCCTTCAAGGTGGACGGCGTGATCGCGGTTCAGGGACCGGCCACCAAGAACATCCTGCCGGGCGAGACGGGCTTTGGCCAATACGACCGCCGCGGTCTGCGCTTCCAGACCCGCTGGACCCCGGCCGAAAACTTCACCGCCGATCTGGCGGCCGACATCGGCAAGGACAAGAACACCCCGTTCTACAGCCAGCTGCTGAACTTCAACCCGAACGGCCTGACGGTCGTGCCGTGGACCTCGGCCACCGTGCCGAGCGGCTCGATCCGCGCCCTGTCGCCCCTGGTGCAGGTCGAAGGTTCGGAGCGCATGACGCAGGCCGACATCGGCGTGCCTCAGCAGTGGAGCGTCGATGACACGCGCGGGACGGATCTGCATCTGTCCTATCGCCCCAGCGACGCGCTGGAACTGCGTTCGATCACCGCCTATCGCGACCTGGACGTCGAGCAGTACGACAATATCGCCGGCGCCCACCGTCCGCCGGTGACCGGCCCGAATGGCAAGTTCTCGCGCTACTCCCTGGCCGGCTTCTGGCAGCACCAGTTCAGCCAGGAAGTCCAGGCGGTCGGTTCGCTGGGCGACAGCATCGACTATGTCGGCGGCGTCTTCTACTTCAAGGAAACCGTGTCGGACGATGCGGCCACGCCTTCGACGAACCAATGGAACGCCGACGGCACGGGCTACACCATCCTGGACCCCACCCCGACCATCCGCGGCTCCCGCTCGCTGGACCGCAAGTCGACGGCTCACGCCGAATCCAAGGCGGTCTATGGTCAGGCGACCTGGACCCCGGCCCAGCTGGACGCCCTGCACCTGACGGTCGGCGGCCGCTACACCTGGGATGACAAGGACGGCAAGCTGGAGATGGTGAACAACGCGCCGACCAATCTCAGCTTCAACACCTCGGTCGATCGGTTCGATCCGCTGGTCACCCTGGCCTATGACCTGACCGACAGCGTCAACGTCTACGGCAAATATTCGACCGGCTATCGGGCCGGCGGCGCCTCGTCGCGCTCGCTGACCTATCGCTCCTTCGATCCGGAAGAGGTGAAGGCCTATGAGCTGGGCCTGAAGAGCGACCTGTTCGACCGTCGGGTGCGGCTGAACGCGGCCGTCTATGCGATGGACCGCACCGACAGCCAGATCGACTTCAGCCTTGTCACCGTGATCGGCGCCTCGACCCGCAACACGCTGGAAACGATCAACGCCCCCGGCACCACCAAGATCCGGGGCCTGGAGTTGGAAGGCCAGTTCCGCGCCAACGACTATCTGACGCTGTCGGCCTCCTACGCCTATACGGACGCCAAGATCCCGGACACGGTGAACCCGTTCAACAATCAGGTGCAAAAGGTGTTCATCGCCTATACGCCTGAGAACGCCGCCAGCGTGGCCGCGGACTGGAACTCGCCCTTCATGGGCGCGACGCTGAAGGCTCACATCGACGCCAACTACGCCGACGCCAGCCACAGCTTCGACCAGTTCGAAATCAAGAACGACTCCTCGTTCCTGGTCAACGCCCGCATCGCGGTGGCCGACATCGCCACTCGCGAAGGCGGCCCCGATCTGGAAGTGGCCCTGTGGTCGCGCAACCTGCTGGACGAGACCTATGTCTACCGCCGCGACCCCTCGAACCGGGGCACGCTGGGCGACTACGGCAACTTCAACAACCCGCGCACCTTCGGCATCGAGCTGCGCGCCTCCTACTGACCGTCCTCCTCCCGGTCAGATCGCCCCCTCCCGCCCAGCGCGGGAGGGGGTTTTCTTTGTCGGATTATCCAGATTTTGTGGAGAGCGGATGAAGTTTGTCCGAAGCCGCATGGTTCTGCTGGACGGGCCGGGCGCGCGGCGCGATGGCGGGGGACGGAGGTTTCATGAGCAGTCTTGTCTTGATCGCCGATGACGAAGGCGAAATCGTCGAAATTCTGGACGCCTATATGCGTCGCGAGGGCTTTCGAACCGCGACCGCCTCGGACGGGCAGCAGGCGCTTGATCTCCATGCCTCTCTGAAGCCCGACATGGTGCTGCTGGACGTGCGGATGCCCAATCGCGACGGCTGGGACGTCCTGGGCGAACTGCGCCGGCGCGGAGAAACGCCGGTCATCATGGTCACGGCGCTGGACCAGGATCTGGACAAGCTTCAGGCGCTTCGGATCGGCGCTGACGACTATATCGTCAAGCCTTTCAAACCCGTCGAAGTCGTCGCGCGCGTCCACGCCATCCTCCGGCGCACCGTGGGCGCGCCCGACGCCAAGGTGCTGAGGGTCGGGCCGGTCGAAATCCAGCTTGAGAACTACCTCGCCGCCGTCATCACGCCCGACGGACGTCGCCGACTGGACCTTACCCTGACCGAGTTCAAAATGCTGGCCCATATGGCGCGGATTCCGCTGCGGGTCTTCACCCGCGCCGAAATCCTGGACGCCTGCTTCCCAAACCAGGACGTTCAGGAACGCACGATCGACAGCCATTTCAGCCATCTTCGACGCAAGCTGGAGGCCGCCGGCGCCGTCGGTCTGGTCGCCAATGTCCGGGGCGTCGGCTACCGGCTGGAGCCTGACGCTTGCCCCTGACCGACGGCATAGGGCGCAATGTGGCGGCTCGGATCGGCCTGGTCACCCTGACCGGCTTCATCCTCAGCGCGTTCTGCGCCTTCTTCGTCTATGCCTGGGTGTTTGAAAACCATCCCGGCGTGGTCGCCGCGCCGCATCACTGGAAGCCCCAGGCCGTCGACTATGCGGTCATCGTTGCAGCGGTCCTGACGGCGATCGGCCTGGCCGTCATGGCCGGCGCCCTGCTGGCTCGGCAGATCGTCCTTCCACTCGCGTCCCTGGCTATTACGGCCCAACGGATTTCAGAGGGCGACCTGACCGCTCGCGCCACCGTCGGCAAACGCGCCCTTCGCGAAACCGCCCAACTGGTCGAAGACTTCAACCGAATGGCGCAACGGCTTCAGGCGCACGCCGAGGAACGCATCGCCTGGAACGCCAAGATCGCCCACGAATTGCGCACCCCGGTCACCATTCTGAAGGGACGTCTGGAGGGCGTCGCCGACGGGGTGTTCCAGATCGACGATCACACCCTGACCAGTTTGAGGCGTCAGATCGAGGGCCTGGCGCGCATCGTCGAGGATCTGCGGGTGGTCAGCCTGGCCGAAAGCAACCACCTGGATCTCCAGCTTGAGGCGGTCGATCTGTCCCAAGAGATCGGCGCCCTGCGCGAAATCGTACAGCCCAGCCTGAGCGCCGCCGGTTTCGAAGCCCAGTGGCGCCTGGAGCCCGCCCTGGCCGTCTGCGATCCGACACGCCTCAGACAGGCCGCCCTGGCCCTGCTCGAAAACGCGCGGCGACACGCCGTTCCGGGTCCGCTGGTGATCCGCACGGCCACCTTCGGCGCCTTCGCCCGGATTTCGATCGAGGACAGCGGCCCCGGCATAGACGCCGATCGCGCCGCCCACATCTTTCACCCCTTCAAGCGCGACCCATCGGCCACGGGCTCGGGCCTGGGATTGGCGGTCGTCCGGGCGATCGCGGAGGCTCACGGCGGGCTCGCCCTTCACCGTAACACCGTCGCAGGCGGCTCCCTCTTCACCCTGGAGATTCCACGTCAGCCCGCGCGCCGACCCGCGGTCTAGCCGGCGGCGAAGACCCGGATGCGGTTGCCGTCGGGATCGCTCGCGACGAAGGCCCGCCCCTGACGGGTGTCCATCGGCGGCAAGACGATCCGCGCGCCGCGATCCCACCAGTCCATATGCAGTTCATCCACCACGGACGGCGCCTTCATGCGCAGTTCCAGGGCGTCTCCCGGTCGAGACGCCGGCTGTGCCGAACGCCACAGGCTCAGCGTCCGCCGGGTCGACAGAATGAAGACGGCGCGATCCGGTCCCGCTTCCAGCGGCGTTCGCCGCAGCAGCCGGGCGTAGAAGCGCGCCGCGGCCTCCGGGTCGGCGACGCTCAGTGGAATGTCTTCGATCTCGGTCATGCGCCCTCCGGTTTTTGCGAGAACAAACCTAGACCGCCCTGCTGCCAGTTCCTGTCAGCATGATCCTGCTTCCGCCCGTTTTTCCTGCGCCTCATGCCAGGTCTTCAGCAGGGCCTGACGCCGGGCGGGATAGCGGGCCTCCGTCACCTCCGCCTCGACGATCCGGTCGGTGCGGAAACTGCGGAAATCCTGTCGCAACTCGCACCAGGCCAGCAGCAGCCGCACCCGGTCGAAGAAGACCAGGGCGAAGGGCCAGACCACCCGTTCTGACGCCTTGCCCGCCTCGTCGCGGTAACACAGCCTCAGCCGCCGCTCGGTGCGGATCGCCTTTCTCAACAGGGCGGGATCGACCAGATCGGTCGGAAACGGCGCCCCCGGCACGACCAGCAGGGCCGAGGTCTCCATCTCGTCGCGCAGATCCGGGGGCAGGACCGCCGCGATCCGCGCCAGCGCCCCCAGGGCGGCGTCCCGCATCCGCGCATCGGCCCGGTCCGCCACCCAGCGCGAACCCAGCACCAGGGCCTCCACCTCCTCCGGCGTGAACATCAGCGGCGGCAGCAGATAGCCCGGCTTCAGCACATAGCCGACCCCCGGCTCCCCCTCGATCGTCGCCCCCTGCGCCTGTAGGCTGGCGATGTCGCGATACAGGGTGCGCAGACTGACCCCCATCTCCTCGGCCAGCACGCGCCCGCTGACCGGCCGCCGCCGCCGCCGCAGGGCGTTCAGAAGATCAAGCAGGCGTTCGGACCGGGACACGACGCGAGCCTAGCAGAGATGCTGACAGAAAGCGGCAGCAACTAAGCCGATCCCTGGCGTCCTGGACAAATCGGTCGTGCGCGCCCGGCGTCAGGGCGCTTCGTATGCACGGTCTCCCGCCCCACAGTGTCGGTACACGATGTCATACAACGGCCCGCTGCGACGGCACGCATAGCAGACGCCCGCAGTCGCCCTGCGCACCTCAGCATCGCCCTGCAGAGAGATTGAGGTTTGAAGACGCCGACAGTCGCCTTCCCGCTTGTGGAGCCAAGCCCCTGCACCAACCGCAATGAAGACCACTGCGCCGATTAGCGATTTCACGAATAGGCGATTCACGACGCGCGCCGATCGCCCCTAAGCCGCCTCATCATCCTTCGGCATCACATCCCCCACCGTCGGCCGGTTCTCCGCCCGCGTCAGCCGGATGTCCCTCGGCTTGACGATCTCGCCGCAGCAGCCGCAGGCGATGCGCGGGGTCAGGGTGGCGCCGCAGGTCGAGTGGACCATGTCGATGCCGCAGTCGGTCTCGCCATAGACGTGTTTGGCGCCCCAGCCGTGCAGGGTCACCAGAACCCCGTACAGATCCTTGCCCTTGGGCGTCAGCACATATTCGTTGCGCGGGGGCCGTTCGGAATAGGGGCGCGGCTCCAGCACCCCGTGCTGGACCAGGCTTTTTAGACGCGCGGCCAGGACGTTGCGCGCCACGCCCAGATTGTCCTGCCATTGCTCGAACCGGCTGACCCCGTTGAAGGCGTCGCGGATGACCAGCAGGGTCCACGGATCGCCGATCACCTCCAGGGTGGCGGCGATGGAGCAGCTTTGGCGGCTGTAGTCTGCGGTGCGTCCCATGCGACAAAAGTGACCCCGCGTCAGGCGGTTGGCAAGAGGGTTGCCAATCCGAACCGGCTCAGTCAGTCTTGTTTGACAACGGACCTGCAACCCCTCCAGAACGCAGCGCCTTCCGTCCCTTCTTCGCCTGACGCAGGATGGCGCCCATGGCCGATACGACCCACCCCATCTCCCTCGACGCCGCCCTGGCCTTCCACACCCTGGACGACGGCGGCCTTTCGGCGCCCGTTCCCGGTCACTTCTCCAACGGTCCGTCCGGCCTGCCGCCGGAGAAGGGCTTTCCCTTCGGCGGCCTGCTGGCGGCCCTGTGCGCCCAGGCGATGCGCCAGGGCCTGTCCCTGACCGCGCCGCTGCGGACCCTGTCGGTCCAGTATCTGTCGGCGGCGCGGTTCGGCGAACAGGTCGCCTTTCGTCCCCGACTGCTGCGCGGCGGCCGCAATGTCGTCTATGCGGCGGTCGAGGCCGAGCAGGACGGCCGCATGACCCATCACGCCACCGGCACCTACGGCTTGGACGGCGACGCACCGCCGCTCGCCCCGCTTCATCGGCCTCCGCCCTCGCTGGACAGCCTGAACCCCGCCGCCACCATCCGGGGGCCGATGTCGCCCCACTTCGCCCAGCATGTCGAATACCGGTTCGACGGCGGGCCCAACATCCTGGGCGGCAATGCGGGCAAGCCGGTGATCGAACGCACCTGGATGCGGATGGCCGACCGGCGACCGCTGGACGAGGTCGGCCTCTGCTACCTGCTGGACGCCCTCTATCCCCCGGCCTGGACCACATCCTCCACGCCTGCGCCCATGACCACCGTCGATCTGCGCATCGACATCCTGACCGACCCGACCCCCGAAACCGCGCCCGACGGCTGGGCCTTCTTCGAGTTCCGGATGCTGGACCTGGGCCTGGGCTGGACGGTGGACGAGGCGACCGCCTGGGGCGCCGACGGAAGCCCACTGGCGATCTCGCGCCAGCGCCGCAAACTGCTGCCGCAACGGGGCGGCTGATCTGAAAGTCGCTCAGCCTCCGTTCATCATTATCAGGGACTATTCGAAATCTCTGGAGTAGGCTCCGGGCGTCGCTGTCGTCGCCTCTATCCTCTCGTCCAAATCTCTGGTGTCTCACCGATGCGTCGCAGCCGTCTCATCGCCGCTTGTCAGGCCGCCGTCGTCATGGGCGGAGCCTTGATGCTCCAGGGCTGCGTCGCCGGCGCCGTGGTCGGCGGGACCGCCGCCGTCGTGGGCGGCGCGGCCAAGGCCGGCGGCGCGGTCGTGGGCGCCGGCTTCGACGCCGTCACCACCTCGGACGAAGAAACCCGCGCCCGCCGCGAACGCGAACAGCGCGAATACGAACGCGAGCAACGCCGCTGCGAACAGCGCCAGAGGCAGGGCAAAAGCTGCTGAGGTCTCGACGGGTTTCGGAGACCCTGCGACGACCACAGTCGCCTACAGCGATAGCCGCGCCGTTCCACACCCCTCGATTTATTAGATTGCACGTGAGCGCCTTATCCCGATATTCATAGATCGGGGACACGAGGGGAATACCGTTGACCGACAGTACCGATGACGCGCCGACGCCGGCGCGCCCGCTTACCGACGCCCTGGGCCCGATTTCAGATCCCGACGAAGGCGCCGAGACCCTGGTGTTCACCACCACGCTCCAGCCGTCGAAGTTCCTGGGCCTCAGCCTGAAGAATGGGCTGCTGAACCTCGTGACCCTGACCCTCTGGCGGTTCTGGGGCAAGACCGAAGTGCGTCGCCGCGTCTGGCGCGGCGTGCGGCTGAACGACGAGGCCTTTGAATACACCGGGCGCGGGGTCGAACTGTTCGTCGGCTTCCTGCTGGCCCTGGTCGTCCTGGGCGCGCCCTTCTTGCTGGTCGTGTTCGGCGTCCAGTTCCTGCGACCGGAGTTGGCCGCCCTCCTCATCCTGCCCTTCTATGCGTTTCTGTATTGGCTCTGGGGCTTCGGCGTCTTCAGCGCTTTTCGCTATATGGCCAGCCGAACGACCTGGCGCGGCATACGCTTCCGACTGACAGGTTCCGGCGCCAATTACGGCCTACGCTTCCTGGGCTATCTTCTCCTCACCAGCATCACCTTCGGCTGGTTCTGGCCAGCGGCCGAACGCAAGCTGGCCGGCTCGGTTTGGGGCGGAATGCGTTTCGGCGACCGCAAGATCGCCTTCCAGATGGGCCGCTCCGAAGGCGAGAGCCTGTACGGCCCCTTCGCCATCGGCTGGCTCGGCACCGCCGTCGGCTATATCGTGCTGATTATAATCGTCGGCGTGGCGTTCGCCGCCCTCAGTCACGCCGGTCTGCTGCCCGAACCGGGAACCGCCGGACCGCCCGACGTCGTGTTCATTCTCGGGATCTACGGCCTCATGGCCCTGCTGGCGCCGATCTTCATGCTGATCTGGTCCCCCTACCACGCCGCCAAGCTGCGCGCGATCGCTCGCGGGGTGACGATGGACAAGGCCGGCTTCACCCTGAAGGTGAACGCCCTGCCCCTGTGGTGGCTGATGCTCAGCAACCTTTTCCTGATCATCGTCACCCTGGGCTTCCTGATGCCCTGGGCCCAGGCGCGGACCGCGCGTTTTCTCATCACGCGCCTGAAATCGGACGGCAAGGCCAAGGTCGGGCTGGCGCACCAGACCGGCCGCGGCCCTGGATCGGGCGAAGGCCTGGCCGACGCCTTCGGCTTCTCGGCGATCTGAGGTGGACGGCCGCTTCTACGACGGCAAGAGCGCCCGGTCCCATCCGGCCGTCGTCTCCGTCGATGCTGAGGCCGTGATCCTGTCGCTCGACGGCCAGGAACGCCGCTGGCCGGCCAAAGGTTTGACGGTGACCTTCGAGGCGAACGAGGCCCGCCTGTCGCACAGCGCGGAGCCGGACGCGCGGCTGGTCGTGTCCCGATCCGACTGGACCCTGGCGGGGGGTCTGCTGGCCAAACAGACCGCCCGCCGCGACCGCTCGCGCGAGCGACGCCTGGCCGTGGCCCTCGCCGTCGTGGCGGCGGCCGTGACCGGCTTCGTCTTCATCGGCGTCCCGGCCCTGTCGGGTCCGCTCGCCCGGGCGACGCCGGTTGAATACGAGCGCAACATGGGTCGAAACTTCGACCTGCAGATGAACGCCCTCTTCCCGCGCTGTGACGGCGAGGAGGGTCAGGCCGCGCTCCAGGCCGTGACCGACCGGCTGGCCTCCAACGCCGACACCGTGTTCGACATCCGCATCCGCGCCGTCCAGGCGCCGATGATCAACGCCTTCGCCCTGCCCGGCGGCTCCATCGTCGTCACCGACGACCTGATCCGCGCGGCCGACACCCCCGACGAGGTCGCGGCCGTGGTCGCCCACGAGATCGCCCATGTCGAGAAGCGCCACGTGATGCAGGCGGTATGGCGCAACCTGGGGTTCGGCCTGATCCTCGACGCCGTGGTCGGCGGCGGCTCCGGCGCGGGCCAGCAGGCGGTGATCCTGGCCGGTCAGGCGACCGACCTCAGCTACGGCCGCGCGGCCGAACACGAAGCCGATGAACGGGGCCGCGCCCTGCTGCACGACGCCGGTTTCAGCTCGAAGGGCATGGCCGCCTTCTTCGACCGCCTGTCGAAGATGGAGGATCAGAAACTGGCCGAGGCGGCCGAGTTCGCCGCCACCCACCCGGCCTCCGGCCGTCGCGCCCGCGAGGCTCGCGCCGCCGAACGCCCCGGCGCCCCCGCCCTGTCGGCAGACGACTGGCGTAAGGTCAAATCGGCCTGCAAGGCCAAGGATCCGACGCTTCGCGTGATCCGCCGCAATCTGGGCCTATAGGCTCAGCACGCACCGCTCGTTGATCGTCGGCCGCGCCACCTGCACCCGGCAAAGCCCCGGCCAGTCCGGCTTCAGGGTCTTGGCGAACCACAGGCACAGGTTTTCCAGGCTGGGCAGCTCCAGCCCCTCGTGCTCGTTCAGCATGCCGTGGTCCAGCTGCTCCGCCGCCGACTTCAGCGCCCGGTCCAGCGCCCCCAGGTCCGCGACCCAGTTGTGCTCGGCGTCCAGGGTCTCCGACCGGATCGTCGCCTCGACCGTAAAGGAGTGGCCGTGGACGCGACGATAGATGCTGCCCTCGGGTTCGTTGGGGAAGTGGTGGGCGGCGTCGAAGGTCGCCTGTTTGGTGATTTCGAAGACGGGCATTAGCGGACGCCGATGTATTTGTGGGTCTGGACGCTCAGGCGCCACTGGGGATGGGTCAGGCAATATTCGATGGCGGCGGCGGTGTTCTCCGCCTGGTCGGGGCCGTCCAGGGGCTGGAGCCAGAACCGTTCGAACGCGAGGTGTTCGAACCGCTCGGGGGGGGCCTTGGGCTGCGGATAGACCAGCTTCAGCTCCTGCCCCTTGATCTGGATCACGTCTGCGTCCGCCTTTGGGCTGACGCAGATCCAGTCGATCCCGTCGGGCGCCGCCAGGGTGCCGTTGCTCTCTATGGCGATCTCGAAACCGCGCGCGTGCAGGGCCGCGACCAGGGGCGCATCCAGCTGCAGCAGGGGCTCTCCCCCGGTGCAGACCACCAGTTTCGGATCGCCCTCGCGCCCCCGCCACATCGCCGCGACATGATCGGCCAGCCCGTCCGCGGTGGCGAACTTGCCCCCGCCGTCCCCGTCTACGCCGACGAAGTCCGTATCGCAGAAGCTGCAGACGGCGCTCGCCCGATCCTGTTCGCGCCCGCTCCACAGATTGCAGCCGGCGAAGCGCAGAAAGACCGCCGGCCGCCCCGCCTGTCCGCCCTCGCCCTGGACCGTCAGAAACACTTCCTTGGCCGAATAGGTCACGTCTGAGCGCCTCGGCCGGCGCCCCATTCCGCATGCCCCGCCGCCCGCAACTCGCACGCGGGGCATTGGCCGCAGCCATAGCCCCAGGCGTGGCGATGCGTCCGATCGCCCTGATAGCAGGTGTGGCTGTCCTCAATGATCAGCTCGACCAGCGGCGCCCCGCCGATCGTATCCGCCAGGTCCCAGGTCTGGGCCTTGGTCAGCCACATCAGCGGGGTCTCGATCACCACCGGCTTGTCCAGCCCCAGCGACAGGGCCCGCGCCATGGCCTCCATGGTCTCGTGGCGACAGTCGGGATAGCCGGAATAGTCCGTCTCGCACATGCCGCCGACCAGCACCTCCAGCCCGCGCCGATCCGCCAGGGCCGCCGCCGCCACGAGGAAGATCAAGTTGCGCCCGGGGACAAAGGTGGTCGGCAGGCCGCGCGCATCCATCTCGATCTTGCGGTCGGCGGTCAGGGCGCTTTCGGCGATCCGGCCGTATCCGGTCAGGTCCACCACATGGTCGTCGCCCAGCCGGTCGGCCCATTGCGGCAGGGCCGTCTTCATCCCCGCACGCACCGCCTGGCGCGCCTTCATCTCCACGACGTGACGCTGGCCATAGTCGAAGCCGACCGTCTCCACCCGCCCGAACCGCTCCAGCGCCCAGGCCAGACAGGTGGCGCTGTCCTGCCCGCCGGAGAAGAGAACCAGGGCCGATGTCGTAGACTTTTCCAGGATGACGCTCATGACGAATCTGCGGTCGGCCGGTCGGCCGCGCGCATGCACAAAGGGATGAGGACCTCAGATGGGTCGGGCGGGCCTTCTACACCAGACCCGCCCCCGGCGCAAAATCCTGAAACAGCCGGCGCCCGCCCCTGAGATGACACCGAGGGTACAGGCCGAAACTTTCTGATCCGGCTTAACTAATCGGCAAGCGCTACTGGTGCATATGGGAGGCGAGTAAGGAGTTCCAGGCAGTATGCCGACGATTGAGACCCTTTCAGAACAACCCGAGCCGGTAGGTCCGTCCACGCTCGGCTGCGAGGTTTTCGCCCGGTTCGAGCGCGAACCGGACACTTTGGTCATACCTGTCGTAGAGAACGACCGCCCCCTGGGCCTGGTGGAACGCACCACCTTCATACAGAAGATCGCCGGCCGCTTCGGCCACGCCCTCTACGATCTGCGCCCGATCACCTTCGCCATGGACCCCGAGCCGGCGGTGGTGGAAGGCGACGCTGAAATCGACGCCTTCAGTGAAATCCTGCTGAGGGGCGGTCCCGCCGCCCTGCTGCGCGGTTTCATCGTGACGAAAAACGGCCGCTATCACGGCGTGGGCACGGCTGCGACCCTGCTCCGCAGCGCGACAGACCGCCAGCGGCGCCACGAGGCGGAGTTGGCCAACCAAGCTGCAGCCCTCAACGACACGCGCGCCCAGGCCCTCATCGCCGCCCGCGCCAAGAGCCAGTTCCTGGCCATCATGAGCCATGAGCTTCGCACCCCGATGAACGGCGTCTTGGCCGTCGCCGAACTGCTGCGCCGCCAGCCCTTGAGCACGACGGCCCAGGCCCATGTGCAGACCATCGTCGAATCGTCCGAAAACCTGCTGCGCATCCTTCAGGACGCCGTCGACCTGGCCAAGGCCGAGGCGGGAGAGCTGGAGTTGACCCCCGTCGCCACCCCGCTGCGGGCCGTGATGGACGACGTCCAATCCCTATGGGAGCCGCGCGCCTCCCAGGACGGCGTGACCCTGCTGGTCGGCTACGAAGGCGACACGGAGCTGGCCGCCGTCATCGACGGAGTCCGCCTGAAGCAGGTGTTCAACAATCTGATCGGCAATGCGCTGAAATTCGCGCGCAATGGGGTGGTCGAGGCCGGGCTGAAGGCCTGGGTCGACGGCGACCAGGTGCGGATGGAGGCCCGGGTTCGCGACGACGGCCCCGGCGTCGACGCCGACCGTGTGGATTCCATCTTCGAACCCTTCGTCCACGGCTCGGGCCCGGACGGCGCCGGACTGGGCCTGTCCATCTGCCGCCAGGTCATCGAGCGTATGGGCGGTCGGATCTGGGCCGAGAACAACAAGGGTCGGGGCGCAACCTTCGCCTTCGACATCACCGCGCGCCGCGCCGCAGCGGTCGTCGAGCCCGCCTCCAATGTCTCGAGCCTGCCAGAACTCGATCTGAAGTCCGCGCCCCACGTGCTGATCGTCGATGACAACGCCACCAACCGCGTCGTGGCCCAGGCCTTGTGCGAAATGTTCGGCTGCAGTTCCGAACTGGCGGAGGACGGGCTGGAGGCGGTCCAGGCGGTTCAGGAAGGTCGCTATGATCTGATCCTGATGGACATCAAAATGCCGCGCATGGACGGGGTCCAGGCGACCCAGGCCATCCGCGCCCTGGGCGGCGAGGTGGGACGCACCCCCATCGTCGCCCTGACGGCCAACGCCGATCCCGAAGACGCCAAACACTATCTGTCCGTCGGCATGGCCGCCGTGGTGGAAAAGCCGATCAAGCCCGAGCGCCTGCGCATGGCGATGAACGCGGCCCTCGTCGAGAACAAGGGCGAGGACGAGACGCAGACGTCGGCGCCGGCCCCTCGCCGGGCGCGGCGCTGATCGCTCAGTCCGGCCGGACCTCCAGCGTCTCTTCATCCTCCTCGTCATAGCCGACCAGGCGCAGCGCGCGCGCCTTCTGGCCGTTCAGTTCGGCCCAGCGCAGAAGCCCCTCCTCCCGGCCATGGGTGATCCAGACCTCGTTGGGTTTCAGCTCCTCGAAGGTCGTGACCAGTTCCTCCCAGTCGGCATGGTCGGAGATGACCAGGGGCAGCTCCACCCCCTTCTGCCGGGCGCGCGCCCTTACCCCCATCCAGCCTGAGGCGAAGGCCACGACCGGATCGGCGAACCGCCGGGACCAGCGATCCTGCACGGCCGACGGCGGCGCGACCACCACCTCGCCTCCCAGCGCCCCCTTTGGGAGATCGCGCGTCGGCAGGATCGGCCCCAGATCGACGCCCTCGCGCTCATAGAGCGCGTTCAGCCGCTCCATGGCGCCGTGCACATAGATGGGTCGGTCCCAGCCCGCCTCACGCAGCGTGCGTATGATCCTCTGGGCCTTTCCCAAGGCGTAGGCGCCGACCAGATGGGCTCGGTCAGGAAACTGCGCCAGCGACCGAACCAGCCGACCGATCTCATCCTGCGCCGGCGGATGGCGGAATACAGGCAGGCCGAAAGTCGCCTCAGAGATGAAGACGTGACAAGGCACGGGTTCGAACGCCGGACAGGTCGGATCGCGCCGCCGCTTGTAATCGCCCGACACGACCATGGTCAGACCCTTCCAGCGCACCTCGACCTGGGCGGATCCCAGGACATGGCCTGCCGGAAACAGCCGCAGCTCGACCCCGTTGATCGCGGCCCTCTCTGCGTATTCGACCGCCTGCTCCCGCGCCGTAAAGGCGTCGCCGTAGCGCTCGGCCATGATGGCCAGGGTCTGGCGCGTGGCCAGCACGGCGCCGTGCCCCGCCCGCGCATGATCGGAATGGCCATGGGTGATCACGGCCCGATCCACGGGGCGCACCGGATCGACGTAGAAGTCGCCGGGCGGACAATAGAGGCCGGCCGGCGTCGGATGCAGCAGATCTTCGGGTCGGATCATGGGGGCGTAACGCTCTCGACGCCGTCGGGTCGCCCCGTCATACAGAAGACTGTCACCGACTCCACGGACGCCCTTTCGCATGCACGACAGTTTCGTCGACGCCATCCTGCCACAACTCGCGGCGGGCGCCGCCCACACGGGCGCTCTGGGCTTCATCTTCGACGGGCTTCATGACGGCGCGCCGCGCATTCGGGTTCCCTGGCGGCCCGACCTGGTCGGCGATCCTGACACGGGGGTGCTGGCCGGGGGGCTGGTGACGACCCTCTTGGACCATATCGGCGGCCTGGCCGTCTGGACCGCCATGGACGCCTTCCACCCGATCGCCACCCTGGACCTGCGGGTGGACTATATGCGCGCGGCCCGGCCGGGCGTGGACCTTTTGGCCCAAGCCAGCTGCTATCGTTTAACCCCCACGATCGCCTTCGTGCGCGGCTGGGCGTTCGAGGACGATCCCGCCGATCCGGTTGCGGCGGCTCAGTCGGCCTATGTGCTGAACCGCTCGCGCAGCAGCACCAAGCCGGCGCCCGCAGGAGACCTCGGCGCATGAACGAGCTTCTGGATCGGCTTCCCTACGCCCGCTTTCTGAACCTCCAGACCCAGATGAACGGCGACGAGGTCACGGTGGTCATGCCCTTTGCAGATCAGTTGATCGGCAATCCGATGCTGCCGGCCCTGCACGGCGGCTCAACCGCCGCCCTGTTGGAAATGACGGCCATGGCACAGATCGCCCTGGCGTTTCCGAGTTCGCGCCTGCCGCGGCCGATCAACGTCACCGTCGCCTATCTCAGGACCGGCCGTCCGGTCGACGTCTTCGCCAGGGCCGAGATCAGCCGCGCCGGCCGGCGGATCGCTCACGTCCAGGCTGAGGCGTGGCAGGAAAGCCGGAGCCGCCCCATCGCCTCCCTGACCGCGCACTTCCTTCTGGAGGAATCCTAGCCTTTTCAAAGACTTTTGCTTGAGGCGAGGAAGGCCGCACGACGCACGCGCACCAGAACGCCTCCCCGCTCAACATTGATCGATTAGGTTAACAATATTCTACCAGAAGCGGTTAAGCCGTGTTAGGATTCATCCATTGTAAACCTTGTTTGAGGGGCTTCCCAATGGACCGTACTGAAGTCATCGCCGGCGTGGCTGCTGATCTGCACGCCACGGAACACGCTATCGACGCCGCCATCGCTCGAGCGACGACGCTGGTTCAATCCTTCATCAGCGCGCGCGCCGACCTCTCGCTGTCGCCGGTCGCCGCCACGGCCTCGCAAGCCAAGGCCATGGAAACCATCGCCGCCCTCGCCGCCGCGCGGGAGTCCATCGTGGCGTGCCACGGCGAGTTGCAGAAGGACCATCGCCGCCTCGGCTTCGGAACCTACGCCGCCGGCCCGATTGGCAAGCCCGACGACTGGCTTGACCCCAAGGACACGCGCAATCATCTCCGCTCGGTTGCATGAAATTAAGTTAAGGTTAGGCCTCATTATCACTTAACCTAACATCGCCTAAAGTCGCCCCCTTCGCGTAAAACGCTTGGGGGCGACAATTATGGTAAACATGATGTACGCCGTCATAGGCGCCGTTTTCATGGTTACGATGGCGCTTTTTGCGCTGCTTAAGGGCGGAAATACTGAAAAGGTGGGCGCCAGCGCATACCTGATGGCGTGGTTTGCTTCGCTTGTCGTCCAACAGGAATCGCCCCGCGCCGATCAGGCTCCCTCCGGCGTCTTCTTCATCGACCTGGTCCTGCTGGCCGTGTTTGCCGTTCTCGCTTTGAGATCAAACCGCGCCTGGCCCATATGGGCCGGAGCCATCCAACTTCTCACAGTCCTGTGCCACCTCATCCTGCTGATGAACGGCCGGACGCCGGTCAGCGCGCTGTTCACCATCATGAACCTGAACGGCTACCTCATCATCATCTGCCTGACCGTCGGCACCTTCTGGGTCTGGCAGGAACGAAAGGCGGCGACCGAGCATCAGCTAGGTAGAAATTCCTAAGCTCTCACTCTAGGCTGGGCCGACTCATTGTCGGGAACGCCATGCCCCTGTCCCACGCCAAACTATGGAAGGCCGTCGACGCCCTGGCGCGGCGCGAGGGCCTGTCACCGTCGGGACTGGCGCGGCGGGCGGGGCTGGACGCCACCAGTTTCAATCCGTCCAAGCGGTTCAGCGCCGGGGATCCGCCGCGCCCCCGCTGGCCCTCGACCGAGAGCCTGACCCTGGTTCTTCAGGCGGCCGGCGTATCCCTGGCCGACTTCGCCGCCCTGGCCGACGACGCGCCCTCCGCCCCGTCGACCGTGCCCCTGCTGGGCCTGGCCCGCGCGGGCCTGGACGGCTTTTTCGACGAGGCGGGCCTGCCGACCGGCGACGGCTGGGACCAGACCGAACTGCCGCAGGTCAATCCCACCACCTTCAGCCTGCGGATCAGCGGGGATTCGATGGCGCCCCTGTACCGCGAGGGCGACCGGGTCATCGTCGACCGGGGCGACCCGGCCGTGCGGCGCGGCGACCGGGTCGTGGCGCGTCTGACCTCGGGCGAGGTGGTGGCCAAGGAGCTGACGGCGCTCAACGCCCGCACCGCCACCCTGTCCTCGATCAATCCCGACTATCCCCCGCGGGTCGTGTCCCGGCGCGACATCGAATGGATGGCCCGCATCCTCTGGGTCAGCCAGTAGAAAACCCCGGCCGGCGAACCGGACGGGGTCTGAGGCTCAAACGGCGAACCGCGAGCCTGGCGACCGTTCCGGCGGGATCGACGGGGGCAAGAACGACCCCGCCGGCGCGGTCTTTCCGGGCGCGACCTCAGCGGGTCACATAGTTGGCGTTCACCCAGCCGCCGCCGGCGATCTGGATCCAGTCGCCCTGGCGAGCGACGGCGGTGAAGGGCTGGCCGGCCGCCAGGCTGCCCGACTGGCGGAAGCCCGTGCCGGGGCCGCTGCGGATCCGCAGAGTGGTTCCGGCGCGATAGGTGTTGGCGTTGGCCTCGGCTGCGACGCGGGCGCGCTGCTGGTTGCAGCCGATATAGGAGCCGGCCGCCGCGCCGGCGCCGGCGCCGACGATGGTCCCGGCCGTGCGCTCGTTACGCGCCAAGTTCGAGCCGACCACCCCGCCGACGACTGCGCCGATCAGGGCGCCCGCGCGCTGGCGACCGCCGGGGGCGTCGCAGTTGGTCACGCCATTGGCCTGGGCCTGGGCGGCCATGGGGGCTGCGGTCACCAGGGCGGCCAGAGCCGCAGCCGTGGCCAGACCCGTCTTCAGAAACTTGCTCGACATATTCATCTCCTGTCATCGGGTTTGCCGATGAGGGGAGAATGCCGAGCTGAACCTGAAGGCTCCCGGAGCTTCGCCGTTATTTTCCGTTCATCTTAAGGGACGCTCGGCGCGTCGGCGTTCGATCAACCGCCGCGCGGCCTCGACGTCGCGCTCGACCAAGTGTTTGCGGCGCAGAAATTGGAAGTCCATCACCCGGGCCCACAGGTGCAGCAGCCGGTCCTGAGTGACGAAAACGGTCAGCGCCTCGACCGTGGGCGGTGCGCCCCAGGCCTGGGCCAGTTTCGACAGATGGTCCACCGTCGCATCGTCGGGCAGGGGCTGGCATTCGACGATCCAGTCCCAGCTGCACAGCTCCGGCCGCGCCTTGATCAGCGCCAATGTCGCCGTCAGCACCTTGTCTGCGGACCCGGCCGAAACCAGGTCCATCCACAAGATCCGCGCCTGTTCGTCGATCTCGTACTGCACGTCGCCTCCCCGGCCACGTCGCCATACAAGCCCTTCGCGGTTAAGAAATATTACCTTGCGTCAAGCCTGCGCCAGTTCGCCGCGCGCGCCCTTTTTGATCAGGTCGATCGTCTGCGGCAGGCCGTAGATGGCCGCAAAGGAGCCGAAACGCGGTCCCTGGCTGGCGCCCAGCAGCACTTCGTACAGCGCCCCAAACCAGGCTCGGAGCGGCTCGAACTCATGCGCCTTGCCTGCTGCATAGACCTCGTTCTGGATCAGCTCGCCGTCGGTCGTGTCCGCCGGCAGGGCCTTCAGCCGCTCCGCCAGGTCCTCCAGCGCCGCCTTCTCCTTGTCGTCCGGCAGGCGGTACGACTTCGAGGGCTTCACGAAGTCCTCGTAATAGTTCAGCGCGTGGTCCATCAGCCGGTCCAGAAGCGGCTCGTTCTCCGGCGTGGCCTCGGGCAGATATTTGGCGAAATAGGCCCACAGCTGCGCCTTGGTCGAGGCGTTCGCCACCCCCACCAGGTTCAGCAGCAGGGCGAAGGACACCGGCGAGGTATGGGTCGGCGGATCGCCCGCATGGATCGACCAGACCGCATTGTCGATCCGCTTGGCCGGCTCTTGCGTCTTGTAGCTTTCGATGAAGGCCAGATAGTCGTCGATGGCGCGCGGAATGACGTTGAAGTGCAGGCTCTTGGCCGACTTCGGCGACTGGAACATGTACCAGCTCAGGCTCTCCGGCGTGCCGTAGCGCAGCCATTCCTCCATCGTCAGGCCGTTGCCCTTGGACTTCGAAATCTTCTTGCCCTCGATGTCCAGGAAGAGCTCGTAGTTGAAGCCTTCCGGCGGCGTCCCGCCCAGGGCGCGACAGATCTTGCCGCTCTCGCGCACGCTCTCGATCAGATCCTTGCCCGACATCTCGTAATCGACGTCCAGGGCGGTCCAGCGCATGGCCCAGTCCGGCTTCCACTGCAGCTTCACATGGCCGCCCGTGACCGGCAGCTCGGTGCGCCCGCCCGCGGGATCGTCGAAGACGATGGTCCCCTTTTCGACGTTCCGCTCAAGCGTCGGGACCTGCAGCACATGGCCCGTAATCGGGCTGACCGGCAGGAAGGGCGAATAGGTCGCCCGCCGCTCTTCGCCCAGGGTCGGCAGCATGATGGCCATGACCGCGTCGAACCGCTCCAGCAGGGTCAGAAGCGTCGCGTCGAAGGCGCCGGACTTGTAGGTCTCGGTCGAGCTCATGAACTCGTAGTCGAAGCCGAACGAGTCCAGGAAGGCCCGCAGCCGCGCATTATTGTGCGCCCCGAAACTGTCGTGCGTGCCGAACGGATCGCGCACCCGCGTCAGCGACAGGTTCAGGTCCTCGCGCAGCATCTCCGGGTTCGGCACCCCTTCCGGCACCTTCCTGAGGCCGTCCATATCGTCCGAAAACGCGACCAGCCGCGTGCCCCAGTGGTCGCCGGTCAAGGCGCGGAAAGCGTTGCGCACCATGGTGGTGCGCGCCACCTCGCCGAAGGTGCCCATGTGCGGCAGGCCCGACGGCCCGTATCCGGTCTCCAGCAGCACCGGCTTCTGCAAGGCCTCGAACTTCGCCAGGGCCTCGTCGGCCTTGCCCGCGTCGATCAGCGCCCGCGCCTCGGCCCGCTCGCTCTCGCCCAGCCGTTTTTTCAGAACATGGGTCAGCAGATTGCGGGCTTGTTCGAACGGCCAGGACTTGGCCTCGCGGGCGAGAGTTTCGAGGTTCTGAAGCATGGCGGCGGTTTGACTTGTCCCGCTCCCCGGGTCAACGGCTCAACGCCGTCGGCCGGTCGCCATCGCCACCACCGCCGCTCCGGTCGCCACGATGATCGCATCCTCGATCAGACCGCTCTTCGTCTGCCCGATCCGCTTCATCGCCTTTTTCCGCCCGGCCAGCCCCAGATAGGCCAGCGGAACCGCCGTCCCGACCGCAAGCGCCGCGCCCAGCTTCTCACGCCCGCGCGGAGCCAGGGCCGAGCCCGCGATCCCCGCGCTCATCACCCGCGCCAGCAGGCCCAGAAAGACCGTCCGGTCCGGCGCCGACTTCATCTTGTCGCCGAACAGCTCGCCGACCCCCATGGCCAGACCGCCGAACTTGAACAGCGGATGATCCAGCAGCAGCAACCGCCCCGGCGTCTTCCGGTGCGCCAGCCGGGCCCCGGCTATGGCCGCCATGGGCGTCATGGACCGGGCGCTGGCGACGGCGCCGATGAGGACGGAGGGGACAAGGGCGAGGGCTTTCATCTCCGCTGAACACGCGCCGGATCGGAAGGTTCAGCCGGATCATTCCCGCCTCGACCGCATTCCTCCTCAGCGACACCCGCCGAGGCCGCCCATGAGGTTCCCGTGAGCTATCGCCGCTTCGCCGCCATGATCGGGGTCTCCACCCTCGTCATGTACGGCCTGATGTATCTGAACACCTATCAGATCGACCACGTCCGTTTCAGCGAGACGCGGCTCTACATGGCCCTGCTGATGGGGGCGGTCATGGCCGCCATCATGATGGGCTTCATGTGGTCGATGTACGAAAGGCCGCGGATCAAACAGATGATCCTCGCCGGCGCCGTCGTCGTCTTCGCCGGCTCCCTGTGGCTGGTCCGCAGCCAGGCCACCGTCGGCGATGTCGCCTATATGAAGGCCATGATCCCGCACCACTCCATCGCCATCATGACCAGCGAACGCGCCCATATCCGCGATCCTCGCGTCCGCGAACTGGCGGACGAGATCATCGAGGCCCAGGTGCGCGAGATCGATGAGATGAACGATCTGGTCGCCGATCTGTCCCGGAATCCCCCGCCCCGCGACGCGCCTGACCTGCCGGCCCGCTCTCC
>NZ_JBWKZJ010000044.1:0-21924 GCF_059424365.1 Brevundimonas sp. GW456-12-10-14-LB3 | reverse complement strand
CTCCACCCCCCTTCGGGCGGTCCCCCTCCCCCAATGGGGGAGGAATAGATGCTCTCTCGCACCGCAGACAGTCTCTATTGGACCGGCCGCTATATGGAGCGGGCCGATTTTCTTGCGCGCATTCTGGAGGCGGCGATCCGGCTGGCGGCCCTGCCGGCCAAGGATCAGGCGACCGTCACCGCCTGGGCGGGGGCCATCGCCTCGTCGGGGGTGAAGTCGGCCTTCGACGCCACCGGCCGCACCGTGTCGGAGAAGTCCGTCCGCGAATATCTGGCCTTCGGAGCCGACAATACGACCTCGATCAAGGCCTGTATCACCCGGGCGCGGACCAACGCCCGTTCGGTGCGGACCGCCCTGACCATCGAGCTGTGGGAGGCGATCAACGGCGCCTGGAACGGGCTGAACGAACTGGGCGAGCCGACCCGCCGCGACGACTTCACCAACTTCCTGGACTTCGTGAAATCGACGTCCCTGGCGGTGGAGGGGGCCTCGTCGCGGACCATGTTGCGCAATGACGCCTACTGGTTCCTGCGGCTGGGCATGGCAATCGAGCGGGCCGACAACACCGCCCGCCTGCTGGACGTGAAATATCACCTGCTGCTGCCGCCAGGCGAACGGGTGGGCGGACAGCTGGACTATTTCCAGTGGACCACCCTGTTGCGCGAGGTCTCAGCCCTGACCGCCTATCGGTGGGTCTATCGGGAGTCGGTGCGGCCCTGGCTGGTGGCGGACCTCCTGGTGCTGAACCGGCAGATGCCGCGGTCCCTGGCCAGCTGCCAGGGGATGATCGTCAGCTATCTGGAGAAGCTGGCCGCCGACTATGGCCGGCGCGGCCCGGCTCAGCGGCTGGCGTCGAACCGGCTGACCCAGTTCAACGAGGCCCGGATCGAGGACATCTTCCAGTCGGGCCTGCATGAATACATCCAGGGCTTTCTGAACGAGAACAACGCCCTGGGCGCCGCCATCCACGAACAGTATCTGGTCTGACCATGCGGATCCGGATCGACCACTCCACCCGCTACGCCTACGCCCGGCCCGCGCGGTTCATCGTCCAGGTGCTGCGGCTCACGCCCCGGTCCTGCGAGGCCCAGCAGGTGCGGGAATGGCGGATCGAGACCGACGTCGACGCCCGGCTGCGGCGCAGCGACGACGCCTTCGGCAATATCGTGCACAGCCTCTATACCGAGCGGCCGACCGACGCCCTGACCATCCGGGTGACGGGCGAGGTCTCGACCGTGGACACCGGCGGGGTGATCCGGGGGCAGAACGAGCGGCTGCAGCCGGGCGTCTATCTGCGCGACACCCGGCTGACCCAGGCCGATGCGGCCCTGATCGACTTCGCCCGGTCCGTGCCCGAGGGCGCGGCCCTGGAGCGGATGCACCGTCTGATGGGGGCCATCCACGCCGGCGTCGCTTTCGAGGTCGGGGCGACCTCCGCCACCCATACGGCGTCCGAGGCCTTCGCCATCGGTCGCGGCGTCTGCCAGGATCACGCCCAGATCTTCATCGCCTGCGCCCGGACCCTGGGCGTGCCGGCCCGTTATGTCTCGGGCCATCTGAACCGGTCGGACGGCCGGCACGACCAGGACGCCGCCCACGCCTGGGCCGAGGCCTGGATCGAGGACCTGGGCTGGGTCGGGTTCGACGCGGCCAACGGCATTTGTCCGACCGAGAACTATGTCCGCATCGCCGTGGGCCTGGATTCGCTGGGGGCGACGCCGATCCGGGGAACCAGCTATGGCGGCGGGGTCGGCAGTCTGACGGTGGCCCTTCATGTGCGGCCTGTGCAACAGGGCCGGCAACAACATCAGAGCCGGGGATGGTCCTGATCGTCATGTCGCGGGAATCTGTTAGCGTCTGCGGATTCGCGGAACGGGGAGCGGATAGGGGACAGTGACCTATTGCGTAGGCATGTTGGTGCACGAGGGGTTGGCGATGATCGCCGACACCCGCACCAATGCGGGCGTGGACAACATCTCGTCCTATCGAAAGCTGCACGTCTTCGAAAAGCCGGGCGAGCGGGTGCTGGCCGTGGCGACGGCGGGCAATCTGTCGGTGACCCAGACGGCCCTGGCCATGGTGGCCGAAGGGGTCAAGCTGCCGGATTCTAGCGGGCCGGAGACGCTGGAGACCGCGCCGACCCTGTTTCGAGCGGCCCAGATCCTGGGCCATGCGATGGCCACGGTCCGGGCGACGATCAACACCCCCGCCTCGCCGACCGCCGACGCCCTGAACGTCAACGCCTCCATGCTGCTGGGCGGCCAGATCGCGGGCGGCAAGATGGGGCTGTATCTGATCTACGGCCAGGGCAATTTCATCGAATGCGGGGCCGACACGCCGTATCTGCAGATCGGCGAGCTGAAATACGGCAAGCCGATCCTGGACCGAGCCCTGCATTCCGACACCCCGCTGTCCGAGGCGGTGAAGCTGGGGTTGATCTCGTTCGACTCGACCATTCGCTCCAACATCGCCGTGGGACCGCCGCTGGATCTGATCGTGATCCGCCGCGACAGTCTGTCGGGGATGGAGCGGCGGCTGGAGGCGGACGATCCCTATTTTCGCGACCTGGGCCGGCGGTGGTCGGAGGCATTGGCTGCGGCGCACCAGGCCATGCCGGCGCCGAACTGGCTTGATTTGGGCGCGCAGACGGCGCCGTCTCGCCCGATCAGCGTCGTCTGAATTAAGTTGCGACCCGCTCGCAATCGCTCTTGTGCGACCCGATGAAGCTGGTTATTGCGACCGCATCGCAAAATCAGACCAAAAGGTCGCCAAAACATGTCCGACTCTCGCGCCGCCTCCCTTCGCGCGCTTCTCTTCGCCTCCAGCGCCGCCGGCATGCTGGTCGCCGCCCCCGCCATCGCCGCTGACGCGACCGCCGAAGACGGCGTGGTCGTCACCGCCGATCCCCAGCAACAGCCCGCCAACCTGGGCACGATCGACGTCAACGGCCAGCTGAAGAAGCCTGCGCCGGTCAGTCCCGAATTCGTCGCTCCCCTGGTCGATACGCCCCGCGCCGTGACCGTCATTCCCCAGGCGATCATCGAACAGACGGCGGCCTCGTCGCTGCAGGACCTGTTGCAGAATTCGCCCGGCATCACCTTCGGCGCCGGCGAGGGCGGTCAGCCCCTGGCGGACCGTCCCTTCATCCGCGGCCAGTCGTCCGGCAACAACATCTTCGTCGACGGTCTGCGGGATACGGGGGGCCAGCAGCGCGAAGTGTTCAACCTGGAACAGGTCGAGGTGATCAAGGGGCCGGACGCCGTCTATTCCGGCCGGGGCTCGGGCGGGGGCAGCGTCAATCTGAGCTCCAAATCGCCTAAACTGAACGCCTTCAACAACTTCAGCGCCGGCGTCGGGACGGACGGCTATGTCCGCGGCACGATCGACGCCAATATGCCGCTGGGTGAAACCGCCGCCCTGCGGATCAATCTGATGGGCGCCCAGGGCGACGTGCCCGGCCGCGACAGCGTCGATTACGACAAATGGGGCCTGGGGATCAGTCTGGGCGCGGGCTTGGGAACCGGCTCGTCCATGGTCTTCAGCTACTACCATCTGACCAGCGACCAGATGCCCGACTACGGCATTCCGCTGTTCACCAAGATCCAGTCGCGCACGACCGACAGCGGCGTGCTGGACGTGCCCTATGACAGTTTCTACGGGCTGACGGCGCGCGACTATCTGACCAATGAGGTCGACAGCTTCACCTTCAAGGCCGAGCACCGCTTCAGCGACCTTCTGACGATCCGCAACGTCAGCCGCTATGCGGAGACGCTGAACGACTACATCGTCACCAACCCCGGCGACGGCGGCTATGTCGGCCGCGCAGCCGACGGGACCTATTGGATGAAGCGGGGGACCAAGACCCGCTGGAACCCGGTCACCACCCTGGCCAATGTGACGGATGTCTTCGGCCAGTTCGCCACCGGTTCGATCAAGCACAGCTATGACGTCGGCGTGGAGCTGTCGCGCGAGCACAACAAGAACGCCACCTATTCGACCTACACCACCTCCGGCGCGGCCTGTCCGACGGGTCTGACGCCCGTGTCGGGAACCTATCCGATCGCCACAGGCGCCTCGGGCGCCGGCGACTGCACCCCGGTGTATAATCCCAACCCCGAAGACTCCTGGACCGGCGTGATCAATCGCGGTCCGACCAGTTCGAATACGACCGAGGCCATTGGCGTCTACGCCAACGACAGCATCACCCTGACCGACCGACTGATCCTGAACCTGGGCGTTCGCTGGGACCAATATTCGGTCAAGGGCGTGAACGCCGTTTTGGGTTCGCCTTCGTCCACGGCTGGCGTCTGGAACGTCATGGGCTACACCGTCGTGCCGGAACAGACCTGGGAGTTCACCAACTATCAGGTTGGTCTGGTGTTCAAGCCGACGCAGAACAGCAGCGTCTATGCGTCCTGGTCCACCTCCTCGACGCCGCCGACCATTTCGGCGGGCGACCAGAACGCCTCGGGCGGCACGGGCACGGTCGATGGCGTCGCCAACACCGTTCTGGATCCGGAAGACACCGAGAGCTTCGAGATCGGCGCCAAGGCCAATGTCTTGAACGACCGTCTCGCCCTGTCGGCGGCCGCCTTCCATCTGACCCGCAAGAACGCCCTGATCTTGGTCGAGCCGAACATCTTCCGTCAGGAAGGCGAGGTCGAGGTCAACGGCTTCGAACTGGGCGTGTCAGGCAGCATCACGCCGAAATGGACCGTGTTCGGCGGCTATACCTATATGGATTCCGAACTGACCAAGGCGGCCGTGGTCGTGTCGGGGACGCCGCCGGTCGCAAGCGTCAATCCGCTGCAAGGCCTGCCCCTAGCCAATACGCCCAAGAACAGCGCGAGCCTGTTCACCACCTATCGCCTGCTGCCCAAACTGACGATCGGCGGCGGCGTCTATTACACCTCCAAGTCCTGGGGCGGAAACCAGGGCGGGGCCGGCGGCGGGAACAACCGCGTCTATGCGCCCGAATGGACCCGCGTTGACGCCTTCGCCACCTATGACCTTTCGGACCGCGCCAGCCTGCAGCTGAACGTCAAGAACGCCACGGACGAGGAATACATCATCCGCACCAACGGGGTTCACCACGCCGATCCGGCGGCCGGTCGTCAGGCCATTCTGGCCCTGAACCTGCGCTTCTAAAGGCCTCTATCCCCGGCCTATAACTGGCGGCTCCGTCCTTCCGGCGGGGCCGCCTTTCTTTTCAGCGAGAGCGACGTGCTGCTGCAAATCCCCGAAGTCTTCTCCAAGGCCGAAGTGAAGGCGCTGCGCGAGCGGCTGGACGCCGGACCGTGGGCCGACGGAAACATGACCTCGGGCCATCAGTCGGCGACGGCCAAGCGGAACCAGCAGCTGCCGGAAGACTCCGACATCGCCAAGGAGGTCTCGGCCCTGATCGTCCAGGCCTTGAACGCCAATCCCATGTTCGTCGCCGCCGCCCTGCCGCACACGATCTTTCCGCCCTTGTTCAACCGCTATGAGGGCGGGGGCGAGTTCGGCCTGCACGTGGACAACGCCCTCCGCCAGCAGCGGGGCAGCGGGTCAATCCGTATACGGAGCGACCTGTCGGCGACCCTGTTCCTGTCCGAGCCCGAGGACTATGACGGCGGCGAGCTGATCATCGAGGAGATGTACGGGCCGCAGTCGGTCAAGCTGCCGGCCGGGGATCTGGTGCTTTATCCGTCCAAGAGCCTGCACAAGGTCATGCCGGTGACGCGCGGGGCGCGGGTCTCGTCCTTCATGTGGATGCAGAGCCTGATCCGGGACGACGGCGACCGCGAGATGCTGTTCCGCCTGGACGTGGCGACCCAGCGCGTGGCCCTGGAGAAGGGGCCGAAGGATCAGGCGGTGATCGAACTGACCGGCGTCTATCACAATCTGCTGCGGCGCTGGTCCGAGGTGTGACGTCCCGACCGCCCCGTCTGTGACCCCAGGGTCGCAGTCCGCTTTATAAGGTCGCAGGGCTGAACCAAGGCGGGGCTGGTCTATTGTGACCGGGATGTTCCAAGACGCGCCCCCTGCTCCGCCCGCACAACTGTCTGAAATCACGGTGACGGCGGCCCGTCTGCCGCCCGCCGCCGCCGACGCCGCCTTTTCGGTGGTGCGGCTGGACCAAACCGTGCTGGAGCGGTCCGTCCGTCTGGACGAGGCCCTGCGGACCGTGCCGGCCGTGTCCCTGTTCCGCCGCACCTCCAGCCTGGCCGCCAATCCGACGACCCAGGGGATTTCTCTGCGGGCCATCGCCCCGTCCGGCGCGGGCCGGACCCTGGTGACCCTGGACGGGGTCCCGCTGAACGATCCGTTCGGCGGCTGGGTGATCTGGTCCCAGGTCGCGCCGGAATCGCTGGAGCGGGTGGACGTCGTGCGCGGCGCGGGCGCGGGGCCCTATGGCGCGGGCGCCCTGACCGGGACCATCGCCCTGACGGAGCGGGCGCGGGGCGGGGTGCTGGACCTGTCGCTCGCCGAGCGCGGCGGGGCGCGGGCGGCGGGATCTGGATCGACCATGCTGGGGCCGGTCAGCGCGACCCTGTCGGGCCTGTATGAGACCAGCGACGGCTATACGCCCGTGCGCGGAGCGGCGGCGGGTGCGGCGGACAGGCCGCTGGACCTGGACAGCCGCAGCGCCGCCCTGCGGGTCGATGCGCCGCTGGACGGGGTGAATCTGCAAGGGGCGAACCTGTCCCTACGCGCGGCGACCTGGGAGGAGGACCGGGGCTCCGGCCTGCTGAACGCCCGGTCCAACGCCAGCGGCCACAGCCTCAGCGCCACGGCCGCCAAGGCGCCTACCGTCGACGGCTACGGCTGGCGGCTGCAGGCCTGGCGGATCGAGAGCGACTTCGCCAACAGCTCGGCCTCGGTGGCGGCGGACCGGTCGACGACGACCCCGGCCAATGATCAGTACAAGACCCCGGCGACCGGCTGGGGACTGAACGCGGCCCTGCGCCGTCGCGTGGCCGAGATCGCGGGCGGCCGGCTGGAATGGGAGGTCGGCGCCGACGCCCGCTTCAACGAGGGCGCGACCAATGAGTTCTTCAGCAATCCCACCGGCGCGGGCTTCGCGCGGGGACGGCGCGCGGGCGGCGAGACCTCGGTGGCCGGGGCCTATGTGGACGGGTCGTGGACCGGCGGGGACTGGCTGGTCGCGGGCGGTCTGCGCTACGACCGGTGGAAGAACGAGGCGGGCTTCCGCTACGAATACACGCTGGCGACCGGGGCGCCGATCCTGGACGAGACCGACGAGGACCGGTCGGGCGAGGTGGTCAGCGCGCGACTGGCGGCGCGGCGCGATCTGGCCGCCTGGCTGGGCGAGGGTTACGCCTGGCGGGCGGCGGCCTATTCGGGCTTTCGGCCCGCGACCCTGAACGAACTGCACCGGCCTTTCCGGGTCGGCAACGACATCACCGAGGCGAATGCGGGGCTGGAGCCCGAAACCCTTCGCGGGATCGAGACGGGCCTGGCCTTCGACCGGAGCGGCGTCGCCTGGGGGGCGACCGTCTTCTGGAACGAGATCGAGGACGCCATCGTCAATGTGACGATCGGCGAAGGACCGGCGACCTTCCCGCGCGCGGGCTTCGTGCCGGCGGGCGGCGTGCTGCGCCAACGCCAGAACGCCGGCACGATCAAAGCCTGGGGCCTGGAGCTGAACGGTTCGGTCCGGGCGACCGAGGCCCTGGCGCTGAACGCCGCCCTGTCCTGGACCGACGCCGAGGTGGACGGCGGGACGGCGGCGCCGCAGTTGACCGGCCTGCGTCCGGCCCAGGCGCCGGAATGGAGCGCGACGGCGGGCGTCGACTGGCGGGCGACGGATCGGCTGAGCCTGGGTCTGGCCGCGCGCTATGAATCGGCCCGGTTCGACGATGATCTGAACAGCCGCACCCTGGACCCCGCCGTCACCCTGGACGCTCGCGCGGAATGGTCGGCCGCGGACGGGGTGATGATCTGGGCCGCCGTCGACAACGCTTTCGACGCGGATGTGGAGGTGTCTATGACCGGGTCCGACGTTGCGGGCTACGGCCCCCCGCGCACGGTGCGGGCCGGGGTCAGGTTCAGCTACTGACGGTCTCTGCGCGACGAATTCGCCGCATCGCTTGCTATTGCAAACGGTTCGCAACAGTGGCACAGCCGTCCCGTGACCGAACTCGCCGCAGAAAACCAGATCGAGCCCACCTCAAGGGGTGCGAAAAAGCCGAAGGCGGCGCTGAACGGCGCGCGGTCCTTCTGGCTGAAGCAGCTGCATTCCTGGCATTGGATTTCGGCGGCCGTCAGCCTGGTCGGCATGATCCTGTTCGCAGTCACGGGCATCACCCTGAACCATGCGGCCTCGATCCCGGCCGAGCCGGTGACGGTCGAACAGACCGCGACCCTGCCGGCGCCCCTGCTGCAACGGCTTGCGGCCTATCCGCAGGAGACGACCGAGCCGGTTCCCGACGCCGTCGCCCGCTGGTCGGCCGAGGCGCTGAAGGTTCAGATCGCCGGGCGGCCGACCGAGACGACGCCCGAGGAGATCTACGTCGCCCTGCCGATTCCCGGCGGCGACGGCTGGCTGACCATCGACCGGGCGACGGGCGAGGCGGTCCATGAAAAGACCACGCGCGGCTGGATCGCCTATCTGAACGACCTGCATAAGGGGCGGAATGCGGGGACGGTCTGGTTCTGGTTCATCGACGTCTTCGCCGTCGCCTGCGTCATCTTTGCGGTGACGGGGCTGGGGCTGATGTGGCTGCATGCGCGCGGCCGTCCCTCCACCTGGCCCCTGGCGGCGCTGGGCCTGCTGATCCCCGTCGTCATCGCCCTGATCTTCATCCATTGAGAGTGTAACGGATGCGTCTTCTCCCCATCGTCGTCACCACCGCCGGCCTGACCCTGGCCGCCGCTCCGGCCCTGGCGGCGGATCTGTCGGTCACGGTCGAAGTGCCGCGGCTGAACACCGCCTCCTATCACCGGCCCTATGTGGCGGTCTGGATCGAGAAGCCGGATCAGACGGCGGTTCAGACCCTGGCGGTCTGGTACCAGCAGACCCGCAACAATGAGGGCGACGGCAAGGACTGGCTGAAGGACCTGCGCACCTGGTGGCGCAAGGGCGGCCGGGCCATGAGCCTGCCCGCCGACGGGATTTCGGGCGCCACCCGCGCGCCGGGCCGCCAGACCGTCAACGTCCCCGCCGCCCGTCTGCGCGGGCTTCAGCCCGGCCAGTACAATCTGGTGGTCGAGGCGGCGCGCGAACTGGGCGGGCGCGAGGTGGTGCGCGTGCCCTTCCGCTGGGGCGGGGCCAATACCGCCGACGCCTCCGGCTCCACCGAACTGGGCGCCGTGCGCGTCACCGTCTCTCGCTGAGGAACAGACCCATGAAAAAGACCGTCGCGCTTCTGGCCTTCGCCGCCGCCCTGGCCGCGCCCCTGGCCGCCCAGGCGCACCGCGCCTGGATGGCGCCGACCTCGACCAGCCTGTCGGGCGCCGACGCCTGGGTCGGTTTCGATGCGGGCATGTCCAACGGGGTCTTCATCCCCGACCACGCCGCCATGCGGATGACGGGCTTGGTGGTGACGGCGCCCGACGGCTCGACCGTCCAGCCCGAACATCTGATGCAGGCCCAGTACCGCACCACCTTCGACGTCCATCTGACGCAGAACGGCACCTATAAGGTCGCCAACGTCATGGGCGGCGTCATGGCCAGCTACACCCTGAACGGCGAACAGAAGCGTTGGCGTGGAACCGCAGCCGAATATCCGGCCGCCCTGCCCGAAGGCGCGACCGACGTCCAGGCGACCCGCACCGCCAGCCGGATCGAAACCTTCGTCACCCTGAACAATCCGACCGACACCGTGTTCAAGACCACGGGCGAGGGGCTGGAGCTGGTCCCCGTGACCCATCCGAACGATCTGGTCGCCGGCGAGGCCGCCAGTTTCAAACTGCTGAAGGACGGCCGGCCCGCCGCCGATCTGGACGTGACCGTCGCGCGCGGCGGCCTGCGCTATCGCGACAATCCCGAGGAGATGACGGTCAAGACCGGCGCCGACGGCGTCTTCACCGTCACCTGGCCTGAGGCCGGCCTGTACTGGCTGAACGCCTCGGTCCGCACCCCGGCCCAGGGAGAAACCCTGGGATCGAACGCCAACTATGTGGCGGTGATGGAAGTCCTGCCCTAGACCCTGGGCATGTCCGACACGCCCTTTTCGCGCGGTTCGCGCGCCGCCCCGCCCGTCCTCACCCTGGGAGACCCGGTTCCGCTTGCGGAACGGGCCGACAACCGCGTCCTGATCCCGCCGGTCGAGGGGCCGCCGCCCCGACCGCCCGGCGATCATATCCAGGCGCTGGACGGCCGGACCATGGGCACGACCTGGAGCGTGCGCGCCATCGGGCCGCGCGGCCTGACCGAGGCGGCCTTGCGCGAGGTGATCGAGCGGGAGCTGGCGACGGTCGTGGCCCTGTTCAGTCCGTGGGAGCCGTCCAGCGAGATCAGCCGGTTCAACGCTGCCCCGCCCGGCATGTGGTCGGTGTCCCAGCCGTTTTGGGACCTGGTCGATGCGGCCATGGACCTGGGCGACGAGACCAATGGGGCGGTCGATCCGACCCTGGGCGCCCTGGTCGATCTGTGGGGTTTCGGCCCGCCGGGACCGCGCGGCGCCCTTCTGCCCCTGCCCAGCGACGAAGAGGTCGAGGCGGCCCTGAAGGTCAGCGGCTGGGGACGGCTGCGGATGAACCGCGAGGCGCGCGGCCTGATGCAGCCGGGCGGAATGAAGCTGGACCTGTCCGGCATCGCCAAGGGTCATGCGGTGGACCGGGTGTCGGACGCCCTGACGGCGCTGGGCGCGACCTCGCACCTGGTCGAGATCGGCGGAGAGCTGAAGGGCCGCGGGGTCAAGCCCGACGCCCAGCCGTGGTGGGTCGAGATCGAGCGGGTGGAGGGCGACGCCTCGCCCCGCACGGTGGCGGCCCTGTTCGACCTGGCCATGGCGACCAGCGGCGACTATCGCCGCGCCTTCCGTCATGAAGGGCGGCTCTATCCCCATACGATCGACGGATCGACCGGGCGGCCGGTCAGCAACAATCTGGCCTCGGTCACGGTGCTGCACGCCTCGGCCATGAAGGCCGACGCCTACGCCAGCGCCCTGACGGTCATGGGGCCGTTCGAGGGGCCGGAGTACGCCGAAGCGGTCGGCTTGGCCGCCCTGTTCGTCGAACGCACGCCGCGCGGCCTGGTCGAGCGGATGAGCCCGGCCTTCAAAGCCATGATGGAGGATGGGGCGGAGGCGGCGCCGGGGTGACGAACGATCCGTCCCGCTGGCTTCTGGCCCTGGCGGCCGTCGGCCTCTGGCTGGTCCTGATCGGCCTGATCGTCTGGCGCGAGCGCCGGGCGAAGGCGGCGGCGCGCGCCCGCTCCGAGGCCCTGGCCGGAGACGGGGAGGAGACGGTGCTTGTGGCCTTCGCCAGCCAGACGGGACTGGCCGAGGAACTGGCCTGGATGACCGCCCGAGCCTTGCAGGACGGCGGCTTGGGGGCGCGGGTCCTGTCGTTTGCGGACCTGGACCTGGCGACGCTGAAGGCGGCGGGCCGGGCCCTGCTGATCGTCTCGACGACGGGTGAAGGCGATCCGCCCGACAGCGCCGCGCGGCTGGTGCGAAAGGCCATGGGGGCGCCGGCCGACCTGGGCGGGCTTCGGTTCGGCCTGATGGCCCTGGGCGACCGCAGCTATGATCAGTTCTGCGGCTTCGGCCATGCGCTGGACGGCTGGCTGAGGCGCTCGGGCGCCGAGCCCCTGTTCGATCTGGTGGAGGTGGACGCCGGGGACGCGGGCGCCGTGCGCCACTGGCAGCATCAGTTGAACCAGATCACCGGTCGGGCCACGGCCCCCGACTGGACCCCGCCCGCCTATGAGCCCTGGCGGCTGACGCAGCGGACCCTGATCAATCCCGGCAGTCCGGGCGGCGAAGCCTATCATCTGGTCTTGGAGCCGGTCGGGACGGCGCCGCCCTGGTCCGCCGGGGACATCGCCGAGGTGGGGCTGCCCGAGCGCGACGGCGTGACGCCGGGCGCGCGCGAATATTCGATCGCCTCGGTGCCGGCGGACGGGCGGGTCGAACTGGTGGTGCGGCTGATGCGCCGGCCGGACGGGACGCCCGGCCTGGCCTCGGGCCGGCTGACCCAGGACCTGGCTCTGGGCGAAACCATCGACATGCGGGTGCGGACCAACCGCAGCTTCCACGGGCCGGAGGATCAGACGCCGATGATCCTGATCGGCAACGGCACGGGGATCGCGGGGCTGAGGGCCCATCTGAAGGCCCGCGCGGCCCAAGACGGGGGCCAGGGGGGCGGCGCCTGGCTGATGTTCGGCGAGCGGACCCAGGCGCACGACGCCTTCTTCGACGCCGAGCTTCAGGCCTGGCTGGCGTCCGGCGTTCTGACCCGGCTGGACCGGTGTTTCTCGCGCGATCCCAGCGACGGCCGCTATGTGCAGGATCTGGTCGCGGCGGCGGCGCCGGACGTCCGCGCCTGGGTGGACCGGGGCGCGGCCCTCTATGTCTGCGGCAGTCTGGAGGGGATGTCGCAAGGGGTCCATGCGGCCCTGGAGGCGGCGCTGGGCGCGGAGGCCCTGCTGACCCTGCTGGAGGACGGCCGCTATCGCCGGGACGTCTACTGAAAAGGAGATCAGCGCCGCCCGACTGCTGCGTCTGCCCGACCGAACCGGAAGCGGCGCCGTCGAATACCCGCCGCCGGGCCGTCGACCGGCTGTTCGCCTTCGCCACGGCCTCGCTGGACGCCGGATGATCCGAATCGGGGACGGCGTCGTAAATCGTGGCGTCCGAGGGCGGACTTCCCCTAAAAGACGCCTTTCGTTTCCGATTGGACCGCCTCGCCTCATGACTGAATCGCCGCCCCGGATCGGAGGCCTGGACGTCCAAGGTCTGAACGTCCAAGGTCTGGGCGATCCCGAGGACCCGATCGTCCTGTTGATCGGTCCGCCCGAGCGGCTGTCGGCGGACGGGCGACGGTGGGTGCGGGCCCTGGTGGAGGCCGGCCGTCACGTGCTGCTGGCGCCGCTGGACGAGGCGGACGGGGAGGGGGCGGCGGTCGCCCTGCGCGCCCTTTTGACCGAACTGTCGTCCCGGCCCGCCTTGCTGTGTTCGGCCCAGACCCTGGCGGCGGTCCATCCGGCCCTGGTCGTGACCGGTCCGGCCCTGGTCAGCTGTCTGATCGTGGTCGGGGCGGCGCCGGATGCGGCGACGCCAGCAGACCTGCCGCGGCTCGATCTGGAAGCCGAACCGGCGGGCGAGGCGACCGAGGCGGCGCTGCTGGGCTTTCTGGAACGCCATGCGCCGCGCCAGGCCCTGCATTATCAGGCCGGGTCGGACGCCCGCACCCTGCGCGACGCCCTGGGCTGTTTCGCCACCGGGGTCACGGTGGTCACCACCCTGGATGAACAGGGCCAGCCGGTGGGGCTGACCGCCAACTCCTTCTCCTCGGTGTCGCTGGACCCGCCCCTGATCCTGTTCTGCCTGGCGCGCAGTTCGTCGAACCTGGAGCGGTTCCGGCGGGCCGAGCATTTCGCCATCAACGTCCTGCACATCGGCCAGCAACCGATGTCGGGCGTTTTCGCCCGGTCGTCGACCGAACGGTTCGACGGCGTCGCCTGGGAGAGCTGGGACACCGGCGCCCCCATACTGTCCGGCTCCCTGGCCAGTTTCGAATGCGCCACCCATCAGGTGGTGGAGGCGGGGGATCATCTGGTCTTCATCGGCCGGGTCGCGCGCGCCCGGTTCGAGCCGCGCCGCGATCCCCTGCTCTATTTCCGGGGCCGTTACCGGCGGCTCCATTTCGCCTGAGCCGCGCCCGACCCGGTTCGCATCCCGGTTCACAACGGGCGGTCGGATCGCTATCTCAGGCGCCAAATCAAGAGGAAGCCCGCCATGTCCCCCGATCCCGCCCAAGATCCCGTCGTCATCGTCTCCTACGCCAGAACCCCGATGGGCGGATTCCAGGGCGTGCTGTCGGACGCCAAGTCCACCGACCTGGGCGCGGCGGCGGTGAAGGCGGCGCTGGAGCGGGCGGGCCTGGCGCCGGACAAGGTCGAACAGATCATCATGGGCTGCGTCCTGCCCGCCGGCCTGGGCCAGGCGCCGGCGCGTCAGGCGGGTCTCGGCGCGGGCCTGCCGATCTCGGCCGAGGCGACCACGATCAACAAGATGTGCGGCTCGGGCATGCAGGCGGCCATGATGGCCCATGACGCCCTGCTGGCCGGCTCGGCCGAGGTGATCGTGGCGGGCGGCATGGAGTCCATGACCAACGCCCCCTATCTGATGCACAAGCACCGCGGCGGCGCCCGCATCGGCCATGACGTCATCTCCGACAGCATGTATCTGGACGGTCTGGAAGACGCCTATGAGCCCGGCAAGCTGATGGGCCAGTTCGCCGAGGACACGGCCAAGGCCTATCAGTTCACCCGCGAACAGCAGGACGCCTATGCGGTCGAAAGCGCCGGCCGGGCCAAGCGCGCCCAGGACAGCGGCGACTTCGACGCCGAGATCACGCCGGTCGAGGTCAAGACGCGCAAGGGCGTGGTGGTCGTGGACCGCGACGAACAGCCGACCAAGTCCGATCCGTCCAAGATCCCCAATCTGAAGCCCGCCTTCGGCAAGGACGGGACCATCACCGCCGCCTCGGCCGCCTCCATCTCGGACGGCGCGGCCGCCCTGGTGATGATGCGCCAGTCCACGGCCCAGGCCCTGGGTCTGACCCCCATCGCCCGCGTCGTGGCCCAGGCCGCCCACGCCCATGAGCCCAGCCTGTTCACCACCGCCCCGGTCTTCGCCCTGCAAAAGGCGCTGAAGAAGGCCGGCTGGACGCCTGAGGACGTCGATCTGTGGGAGGTCAACGAGGCCTTCGCCATCGTGCCGATGATCGCCATGCAGGAGCTGGGCGTCCCCCACGACAAGATCAACGTCAACGGCGGCGCCTGCGCCCTGGGCCATCCGCTGGGCGCCTCCGGCGCTCGCGTCCTGACCACCTTGCTGTCGGCCCTGAAGGCCCGCGGCAAGACCCGGGGCATGGCCGCCCTGTGCATCGGCGGCGGCGAGGCGACGGCGATGGGGGTAGAGCTGGTTTAAGGGGCGGGGCGGACCGACCGATGGCCCGCAGACGGAGAGAAGAGGCTCAGTGGGCGGCGCCGACGGGCAGGTGGCTCTTGTCATGCCGGCCCAGCTTGTCGATCAGGGTTCGCCCGGCCTCATTCATTCCGATGAGATCGACCTGCGCCCCCTGACGGCGATAGCGGAACACGACCTTGTCCACGGCGGCCACGCCGGTCAGATCCCAGAGATGGGCGTCGGTCATGTCGATCTCGACGCGGGTCGGCCGGCCGTGATGTTCGAAGGCGGCGGCGAACACGTCGGCCGAGGCGAAGAAGAGATTGCCGGTCACCCGGTATCGCAACACGCCCTCCTGCGACGTCTCGATCTCCTCCACGCGAACGGTCTTGCCGACCTTACGCATGAAGAAGACGGCGGACAGGATCACGCCCAGGACCACCCCCTTCGACAGGTCGTGGGTGACGACCACCGTCGCTGTTGTGGCGATCATCACCACAGACGACTGAAACGGCGTGGAGCGCAGTTTCAACACTGAACCCCAGTCGAAGGCGCCGATCGAAACCATGATCATCACCGCCACCAGGGCCGCCATGGGGATTTGGGCGACCCAGTCCTGAAGCACCAGGATCAGAAACAGCAGGAACAGGCCGGCCCATAGGGTGGACAGGCGTCCGCGGGCTCCGCTGGTCGCATTGATGATCGACTGGCCGATCATGGCGCAGCCCGCCATGCCGCCGAACAGGGACGAGGCGATGTTGGCCATGCCCTGTCCGCGCGTCTCTCGGTCCTTGTCCGACGGCGTGTCGGTGATGTCGTCCAACAGATTGGCGGTCAGCAGGCTTTCCAACAGGCCCACAAAGGCCAGGGTCGCAGCCACCGGACCGATGACGGTCAGCGTCTCCCAGGTCAGCGGCACGTTCGGAATATGGAACATCGGCAGGGCCGAGGGCATCTGGCCCATGTCGCCGACAGTGCGGACATCAAGCCCCGTCAGGATCACGAAGGCGCTGACGGCGACGATGGCGACCAGCGGAGACGGGACCGCCCTTGTGATCCTGGGTAAGCCGTAGATGATCGCCAGGGCCGCGCCCACCAGGGCGAAGGTCTGCCAGTCGGCGCCGATCAGTTCAGGCATCTGCGCCAGGAAGATCAGGATCGCCAGGGCGTTGACGAAGCCGGTCATCACGCTGCGCGAGACGAACCTTATGTAGCGGCCCAGCTTCATCAGGCCGATGAGGATCTGAAACACGCCGGTCAGCAGCGACGCCGCGAACAGATATTCAAGCCCGTGATCGCGCACGAGCCCGACCATCAGGAGTGCCATGGCGCCGGTCGCCGCCGAGATCATGGCCGGGCGACCGCCGACGAAGGCGATGGTCACCGCGATCACGAAGCTGGCGTACAGTCCGACCGCCGGATCGACCCCGGCGATGATCGAAAAGGCGATGGCCTCGGGGATCAGAGCCAGGGCGACGACGGTCCCCGCCAGCAGATCACGGCGTGGGTTGGCGAGCCATTGCTGGCGCACGGACGCAACTATTGTCATTGAGATTTCAGTGGGGATGACCCAAGGCTCGGGTCGGTTTCCTGACGGATCGGCGGTCAGGATAGCCACCCGCCTCCTAGTTTTAGGGGCAGGTCCAAGGTGAGGCCTCCCTCATGCCTTCAAGCCGCGCGTGAAGCAAGGGCGAAGGCTGACCGTCCTTGAGCCCTACGCCGCGAACGCCTGTTTCATCGGCGTCACCGTGCCCTCGGGCCGTTTCACCGGCAGGTCGAAGCTGACCACTGTGCCGACGCCCGGTTCGCTTTCCAGCATCAGGCGGCCGCCATGCATTTCGATCAGGGACTTGGTCAGGGCCAGGCCCAGGCCGGTGCCCTGGGTGGTCTTGGAGTGCTGGCCTTCCACCTGTTCGAACGGCCGGGCCAGGCGGGCCAGGTCTTCGGGGGCGATGCCGATGCCGGTGTCGGCGCAGGAGACCTTGACCCGCGCCTGACCGTCTTCGCCTTGCGTCGCCGCCAGGGTCAGGGTGATCCGTCCGCCGGCGGGGGTGAATTTCACGGCGTTGGAGATCAGGTTCAGCATCACCTGTTTCAGTCCGCGCTGATCCGCCTCGATGTCGGGCAAATCCTCGCCCACGACGCTCAGGGTCAGGTCCGCCTCCTGAACCTTGCCCCGCATCAGCCGAACCGCGTCCTCGCACACCCCCTTCAGCGACACCGGCTCATAGTACAGGGTCATCTTGCCGGCCTCGATCTTGGCCATGTCCAGCACGTCGTTGATCAGGCTGAGCAGATGCTGGCCCGACTTCAGTATGTCGGCGGCGTAACCCTTGTATTTATCGCCGATGGGACCGAACAGCTCGGCGGCCATGATCTCCGAAAAGCCGTTGATGGCGTTCAGCGGCGTGCGCAGCTCATGGCTCATATTGGCCAGGAATTCGGACTTGGCCTGGTTGGCGGCCTCGGCCCGGGTCATGGCGATCTCATATTGGCGCGCCAGCTGGGACAGCATTTGCTGGCTGGATTCCAGCTGGGCGACGGTGCGGCTCAGGTCTTCGACGGCGCGGCGGCGTTCGGCCTCTTCGCGCTTGATGGCGGTGATGTCGGCGGCGGTGACGACCGAGCCGCCTTCTGAGGTGAAGCGTTCGGCCAGCTGCAGCCAGCGGCCGTCGTGCAGTTCGACCTCGCGCAGGCCCGCCCGCCCGTCGGACGGCGGATGTTCGGCCTTGATCGCCAGGGCGGCGATCCGGTTCAGTTCGTCCTTCAGCGCCCCGCGCCGGACCACGCCGGGGGTGAAGGCGAAGGCGTCTTCGAACCCCTGGTTCCAAAGGATCAGGCGGCCGTGCCGGTCGAACAGGACGAAGGCGTCGGAAATGCTCTCGACCCCGTCGCGCAGGCGGCTTTCGGCGGCTTGGGCGGCCGCCTTGGCGCGGCGGGCCTCGGTGATGTCCAGGGCCACGCCCAATATGGCGGAAAAGCCGACCTCGCCGCGCGCGCCGCGGGCCTGTCCCCGCGCGTCGATCCAGCGGGTGCGCCCGTCCTCGGCCGCCACGGGGAAGGTGACTTCGAAGGCGCCGTAGGCTGCCGCCTGATCGAGGGCGTGGCGGACTTCGTCGCGGAAACGGGGATGTATGCGGGCCATGACGTCTTCGGCCTGCACGACCCCGCCGCGTTCGAAGCCGAGCAGGGTCGCCATATAGTCGGACAGGGTGACTTCCTCGCCCGCCAGGTCCCATTCCCAGACGCCGCACCGAGCCGCCTCGACCGCGACCCGGAACCGCCGCTCGGACGAGGCCCATTCCCGGCTGGCCCTGGCGCGTCGCAGGCCCTGGATCAGATAGAGGATCAGCACGCCCAGGCCCAGCAGCACGGGGGCGATCAGCACCCAGGCTTCGTCCAGCAGCCCGCCGCCCTCCGCCTTGGGATCCAGCACCGTCACATAGGGGCCGCCCGGCGCGATCGGCGCGGCCGCGACCGCCCCGCCGCCCCGCGCGGCGCGGGGCGTGGTCAGGGACGGCAGGTCCTTGGGCTCCACCCCGATCAGGGCTTCAACCGGCCGCCCCGTCTCGCCCGGCTGGGGCGAGGCCAGGACGCGGCCGGAGGCCGAGACGATCCGATAGGGGGGCGCAGCCGGCAGGTCCTGGGCCACATGGGCCTCCAGCCGCCGCCCGCCCGCCTGGGGTCCGGCCAGGGTCAGGGCGCCGGGCTTGCGCGCCCCTTGCGCCGCCACCAAGGCGCCCGAGGCGTCGATGACGGAAAAGCTGACGTCGGGCGCCGCGCGCCGCGCCGCCTCGACCGCCGCCAGGGGGGCGGCGTCCTGTCCCAGGACGGGGGCGGCGGCGTCGAAGCCGGTCTGGGCGGCCTGGATCTGGACGGCGATCCGGCTGGCGGCCAGCTGGGCGTTAAGGGCCAGGTTTTCGCCGCGCAGACGATGGACCTCGCGGCCGGGCTGGCCGAGATGGCGCGTCATCATCAAGGCATAGCCGGTCGCGCCCAGGGCCAGGACCAGGACGCCGATGCGGATCCAGGCCGGGGCGCCGACGGGGGCGTGGTCGGAGGCGCGTCGTCCCCGTCCTTGCTGCCGCCGCTCCATGCCCCGCAAGTCGCTCTCCCGCCAAAATGCCGCTGATCAGGCGAATCTAGGCTGCGTCGCGGATTCCTGTCGAGACTTGGTTAACGGTTTCTGACCCGTCAGGCGGCGACGGCTGGGGATTGCGGCGACGTCTGCGCCTCCTGCGCCACGGTCACAACCGGATGAAGGGCGCTGCGGGCCTGGCGCGCCAAGTCCAGCACGGCGGGCGGGGCGTCTTCGGGCGCCTCCGCCGCCAGGGCGATCAGGCTTTCGGCCAGCCGCATCAGCTGGGGCGCCGCCGTGATCAGGCGCGCCTGAAACTCGATCCGTTGCGGATCGCGGTCGTATTCGGCGCCGGGCACGCGCCAGCCGCCCCAGTCGGCAGTGTCAGTGACGACCACGGGATAGGTGCCGGGCTGAGGGTGGTGCAGACAGTCTTCCTCGGCCTGCCACTTGTTGCGGGCGCGCAGCACGCGCCAGACGCCCAGGTCGCGGCTCGCGGCGTCCTCGGCCGCAGTCATCAGTTCGGAGGCGGCGAACTCCCGCCCCAGGCCGACGTCATAGGTGACGCGGACGGGCTCTTCGAACCCCTTGGCCCAGACCGGCTGGACCTTTTCGACCGTGGCCCAGGCGCCGACGCATTCGACCCAGACCCTCTGCCCCTTCTGGAACTGCGCGCGCGCCATGGCTGTCCTCCGGCCGTTTCAGCCGGGTAAGGATGAACGGTTCGCCTTAGCGTCGCGTGAGCGGACAGCGTTAACGCGAAATGCTCTCCAAGGCCTCGCCGGCGTACCGCTCCTTCACCCGCGTCGACAGGTCGCCCAGGGAGATCACGCCGACGATGCGGCCGTGCTTGTCCACCACGGGCGCGCGCCGAATCTGGCGCGAGGCCATCAGGTCCAGCACAGACTTCAGATCATCGGTGTCCAGCACGGTGTGCGGATCGCGCGTGATGTATTCGACGATCGGGGCGGTGGGCGCGGCCCCGGCGGCCAAGGCGCGGACCACCAGATCGCGGTCGGTCACGGCGCCGATCAGACGGTCCCCGTCGGCGACCGGTATGAAGCCGAAGTCGCCGCGGGCCATCCGTTCGGCCACCGCCTGGATCGTATCGCCGGGGCGCGCCAGATGGACGTCGCGGGTCATCACGTCGCGGATCTTCATCGCGGGTCTTCCTTGTCTGACTGTCGCGCTGAAAACCCGTCGCGAGGGCGGCGGTTCCGGCCTTACGGCGTCCGTGCAGGGGGCAGGTCTTTCGCCGCACGGACCAGCTGCACGAACTCGGCCCGGTCGCCATAGGGGTCGTCGCCCCGCGCGCCCTGGGCCTGTTCGACGATCTGATCCCAGCCGTAGTCGGCCGCCATCCAGGGATCGTCCCTCAGTTTCTGACCGAAGGCCGCGACGGCCATGGCCCAGCGCGTCGACTCCGGCGCCTGGGCGCCGACGGGGCCGGTCGCCCGGTTGGTCAGGGGCTGCTGGATCAGTTCGGACCGGCTCTGGCCCGGCTGTTTGTAGCGGATCTGGATGAAGCCGATCTCGCCGTTCGGATCGCCGCCGCCGATCCCGATCCGATTGTCGGGATAGCGCCGCTCAGGGACCTGGGTCGCGCCGCCGACGGGTGTGATTTCATAGAGGGCGGTGACGCTGGCGCCGGAGCCGACCTCGCCCGCGTCGATCCGGTCGTTGGCGAAGTCTTCCTCGTTCAGCAGCCGGGTTTCATATCCGATCAGCCGCCATTCGGCGACGCGGGCGGGGTTGAACTCGACCTGGATCTTGACGTCGTCGGCGATGGGGAAGGCGCCCTTGTCGAAAGCCGGCCCGAACAGACGCCGAGCCTCGCGCAGGCTGTCGACATAGGCCGCGACGCCGTTGCCGGCCTGGGCGATGGTCTGCATCCGCGCGTCCTGATAGTTGCCCCGCCCGAAGCCGTAGACCGACAGATAGATTCCCGTCTGGCGCTTGTCGGCGACATAGTCCTCCAGCCGCTTGTCATCGGTGACGCCCACGTTGAAGTCGCCGTCGGTGAACATCAGGATGCGGTTGACCTTGTCACGGGCGAAGTTCGCCTGGGCCTGATCATAGGCGTTGGTCATGCCGGTCGCCCCCGCCGTGCCGCCCGAGGCGTAAAGGCTGGCGACGGCGCAGCGCATCTTCAGCTTCTGGTCTCCCGGCGTCGGGGCCAGGGTCGTGCCGGCGCCTTCGGCGTAATAGGTGACGGCCAGGCTGTCCTGGGGGCGCAGCCGGTCGATGGCCAGGTTCATCGCCTTCTTGGCCAGGTCCAGCTTGTCGGGGCTGTTCATCGAACCGGAGACGTCCACCAGGAAGGTCAGGTTCAGCGGCCGCTGCTCGCCCGCCGGCAGCTCATAGCCTTGCAGGCCGACATGCACGATCTGACGCCCCTCCGCCCAGGGCGAGGCGGCGACCGCCGTGGTGATCGCGAACGGCCGGCTCCGGCTGGTCGGCCGGGCGTAGTCATAGTCGAAGGCGTTGATCAGCTCCTCGACCCGCACCGCGTCCTTGGGCGGCGCGCGACCCTCGTCGATGAAGCGCTTCACGTTCGAATAGGACGCCGTGTCCACGTCGATGGAGAAGGTCGAGACCGGCTGATCGCTGGTCCGCTTCACCGGATTCGGCGTCGCGTCGGGATAGCGTTCGGTGTCGGCCCGCGCGGGCGTGGGCGCAGGCGTGATCGGCGAGACACGATATCCGGTGACGACCACGTTCCCCGCCATCGCGGGGGGAGGCGGCGGCGGTGGGGGAGGC
>NZ_JBWKZJ010000043.1:0-22210 GCF_059424365.1 Brevundimonas sp. GW456-12-10-14-LB3 | reverse complement strand
CAGAATGCGGGCGCCTCGGAAGAGATGTCGGCGACCTCGGAAGAACTGGCGGCCCAGGCCGAGGAGCTTCAGACCTCCATCGCCTTCTTCCGCACCGACTCCGCCGGCGGTCGCGCCGCTGCACGGGCCCCGGCCCGCGCCGCCGGCTTCAAATCCGCCAAGTCGATCGGACGGTCCTCGTCCAAGTCGGGTTCGATCCAGCCTTCGGTCAAATCCCCGGTCCACGCCCAACAGGCCCGGGCCAAGGGCTTCGCCCTGGACCTGACCAGCGGCGGCGCCGACGCCGAGGACATGGACTTCCGGGAGAGCGCCTGATGGCAGGCCCATCGCCTTCGCCCGGTTCACGCGATCCGCGCCTGTGCCTTGCAACCACGACCGGACGAACGTCGTCCGCATCCACCTTCGGACCTTCACCGGCCTGACATCAGAAAAAGGGGCTATGAAATGCGCTTAACGATCAAAGCAAAACTGGCCGGCGCCTTCGCCGCCGTCCTGGCGATCTCCCTCATTCTCGGCGTCGTCGGCGTCATGAAGATGAGCGCGGTCAACGACCAGTCGACCGTCATCACCGAAAACTGGATGCCGAGCATCGACGCCATCCACAGCCTCAATACGGCGACCTCGGACCTGCGGGCCCAGCAGTACGCCCACATCACCTCGACCGATCCGGCGCGCATGGCCGAGGTCGAAAAGGACATCGCCGCCACGCTCGACACGATCAAGAGCGAACGGGCGAAGTATGAGGCCCTCATCTCCTCGGACGACGAGCGGGCGCTCTACAATCAGTTCGCCGGCAAGTTCGAAAACTATCTGCGGGACGGCGAGCGGATGCTGACCTTCTCGCGCGTCAATCAGAACGAGGCCGCCGCCCAGGCCATGCTTGCCAGCAAGCCGCTGTATGACGACATGTCGGCCGACCTGCTGAAGCTCGTGAACCTGAACGTCGACGGCGGCAAGGCCGCCAGCGTCGAGGGCGACAAGGTCTTCTCCGAAGCCCGGACGATGTTCATCGCCCTGGTCGTCGCCGGCCTGGTCATCGGCGTGGTCGCCGCCCTGTGGATTGCGCGCACCGTCACCCTGGGCCTGCGCAAGGTCTCCACGGCCATTGAGGCGGTCGCCATCGGCGACCTGAATCAGGACATCAAGGTCACGACCAATGACGAGATCAAGGATCTGGTCGATACGGTCGATCGCATGACGGCCAATCTGCGGGCCACCGCCGCCATGGCCGACGAGATCGCCAACGGCGACCTGACGGTCCAGCCCAAGCCCCTGTCCGACAAGGACACCCTGGGCCTGTCGCTGCAGTCGATGGTGGAGCGTCTGCGCGGCGTGGTCGCCGACGCCCTGTCGGCCGCCGACAACGTCTCCTCGGGCAGCCAGGAACTGTCGGCCACCTCCGAGCAGATGAGCCAGGGCGCGACCGAACAGGCCGCCGCCGCCGAACAGGCCTCGGCCTCGATGGAGGAGATGGCTGCCAACATCAAACAGAACGCCGACAACGCCGCCCAGACCGAAAAGATCTCGCGCCAGTCGGCCAAGGACGCCGAACTGAGCGGCGAGGCCGTGACCCGCGCGGTGGACGCCATGCGCACCATCGCCGACAAGATCGGCATCGTGCAGGAGATCGCGCGTCAGACCGACCTGCTGGCCCTGAACGCGGCGGTCGAGGCCGCCCGCGCCGGGGAACACGGCAAGGGCTTCGCGGTCGTGGCTTCGGAAGTGCGCAAACTGGCCGAACGCAGCCAGACGGCCGCCGCCGAGATCAGCGCGGTCTCGGGCGACACGGTCAAGGCCGCTCAAGAGGCCGGCGACATGCTGCAGCGCCTGGTGCCGGACATCCGCAAGACCGCCGAACTGGTCTCGGAAATCTCCGCCGCCTGCCGCGAACAGGACGTCGGCGCCAACCAGATCAACGAGGCCATTCAGCAGCTCGACAAGGTGACGCAACAGAATGCGGGCGCCTCGGAAGAGATGTCGGCGACCTCGGAAGAACTGGCGGCCCAGGCCGAGGAGCTTCAGACCTCCATCGCCTTCTTCCGCACCGACTCGGCCGGCGGCCGCAGCGGACGGGCTCCGGCCCGAGCTCCCGCCCGCGCCTCGACCTTCAAGTCGCCGCCCAAGCCCGCCGCCCGTCCGGTCGCCAAATCGGCGGCCCCGTCTTCGGCCAAGTCTCCGGTCCACGCCCAGCAGGCCCGGGCCCAGGGCTTCGCCCTGGACCTGACCAGCGGCGGCGCCGACGCCGAGGACATGGATTTCCGGGAGAGCGCCTGATGTCCGGCCCCGTGGAAAAAGCGGGTGCGGCTGAGGGCCAGTACGTCAGCTTCGGCCTGGGCGAGGAGGTCTTCGCCGCCCCGGTCGGGCTGGTGCGGGAGATCCTGACCTATCAGCCCCCGTCGCGCATCCCCAACAGCCCCGCCTATCTGATGGGTCTGACCGATGTGCGCGGCCAGGGCGTTCCCACGGCGGATCTGCGGATCCGCCTGGGGATGGCGCCGGTCGAACCGACCCTGAACACCCGGATCCTGGTCCTGGACATCCCGCTGGAGGACCGGACCCTGAGCCTGGGTCTGGTCGCCGACCGGGTGTTCGAGGTGACCAGCTTCGCCGCCGACCAGATCGAGCCCTCGCCCGACATCGGCATCAAATGGCGCTCGGACTACATCTCCGGCGTGGTGCGGCGCGACGACGGCTTCGTCGTCCTGATCGACCTGCCTCGCCTCCTGTCCACCACTGGCGATGCGGCCGATCTCGCCGCCTTCGCCCCTGTCGAACGCGCCGCCTGAGGGCGGCGCGAACGGCCCATAAAAAAGAAGAGAGAAACGCCTTGTCCCAAGCGGCGCTAGAACGGTCCGCCCCCACGCTTGATCAGATCAGCGCCCGCAACTTCGAACGGTTGGCGCGCTACATCTATGACTACAGCGGCATCAAGATGCCCTCGTCCAAGCGCACCATGCTGGAGGGACGGCTGCGTCGCCGGCTGCGCGTCACCGGCCATGAGACCTTCGACCGCTATTGCGACTATCTGTTCAAGGACGGCGGGCTGGAGACCGAGTCCGTCTTCCTGATCGACGCGGTCACGACCAACAAGACCGACTTCTTCCGCGAGCCGCGCCATTTCGACTATATGGCCAGCCACGTCCTGCCCGAGTTCAAGGCCGCCGGGCAGCGTCGCATCCGCGCCTGGAGCGCGGCCTGTTCCACGGGCGCCGAGCCCTATACGATGGCCATGGTCCTGCAGAAGTTCGCCGACGAAGAGGGCGGGCCGGACTATCAGATCCTGGGCACCGATCTGTCGACCGAGGTGCTGGAGACGGCCCTGCGCGGCGTCTATCCCGACGAAATGCTGACGCCCGTGCCGGCGGACATGAAGCGCTGGGTGATGAGGGCGCGCGACGCCAGCCGCCGCGAAAGCCGCATTCATCCGTCCCTGCGGTCCAAGCTGTCGCTGGCGCGGCTGAACCTGATGGACGAGGCCTATTCGGTCGGCGATCCTTTCGACATGATCATGTGCCGCAACGTCATGATCTATTTCGACAAACAGACCCAGGCCAAGGTTCTGAACCGTCTGTGCGCCCGTCTGCGGCCCGGCGGCTATCTGTTCATCGGCCATTCGGAAAGCATCACCGGCATCGAACTGCCGCTGGTCACCGTCGCCAACACCATCTTCCGGAAGACCTGACCTCATGCCCAAGGTTCGTGTTCTGGTGATCGACGATTCCGCCAGCGTGCGCCAGACCCTGGTGGACGTGCTGTCGGCGGATCCGCAGATCGAAGTCATGGGGGTGGCGTCCGATCCCTTCGTCGCCGCCCGCCGCATCGCCGAGGACGTGCCCGACGTCATCACCCTGGATGTGGAAATGCCGCGCATGGACGGCATCACCTTCCTTCGGAAACTGATGTCTCAGCGCCCGATCCCGGTGGTCATGTGCTCCTCCCTGACCGAGGCGGGCTCCGAGACCCTGATGCAGGCGCTCGAAGCCGGCGCCGTCGACATCATCCTGAAGCCGCGGATCGGGGCGGCGGACCATCTGGCCGAGAGCGGCGACCGCATCCGCGACGTGGTCAAGGCCGCCGCCCGCGCCCGCGTCGGCGCCCGCCGCCCGACCGCCCGGACGCTGGATCCCGGCACCAAGCTGACGGCCGACGCCATGCTGCCGCCGCCCAGCGGCGCGGCCATGGCCCGCACCACCGAAATGGTCGCCTGTCTGGGCGCCTCGACCGGCGGCACCGAAGCCCTCCGCGAAGTCCTGCAGGCCCTGCCGGCCAATGCGCCGGGGATCGTCATCGTCCAGCACATGCCGGCCGGCTTCACCGCCGCCTTCTCCAAACGGCTGAACAGCCTGTGCGAGGTCGAGGTCAAGGAGGCCCAGCACGGCGATCCCGTCCTGCGCGGCCACGTCCTGATCGCGCCGGGCGACAAACACATGCTGCTGGAACGCCAGGGCGCCCGCTATCAGGTGGCGATCAAGGACGGTCCGCCCGTCTCGCGGCACCGGCCCTCGGTGGACGTCCTGTTCCGCTCGGCCGCCCGCGCGGCCGGCCGCAACGCCATGGGGGTCATCATGACCGGCATGGGCGACGACGGGGCGCGCGGCCTGCTGGAGATGAAGGAGGCCGGCGCCGTGACCGTGGCCCAGGACGAGGCCAGCTCGATCGTCTTCGGCATGCCCAAGGAGGCCATCGCCCGGGGCGCCGCCCAAAAGATCATGGCGCTGGAACATATCGCGCGCGAAATCATGGCGGTCGATCGGTCGCGCTGAACCGGGCCTGGTCTTCGGCCTGTTCGACAGTTGACGCCGCGCCGACGGAGACGTCGGCGCGGCGTTCTCATTTCAGGGCTGCGTGATCTTCAGAACAGCAGGTCGGCGAACTCGTCCGCCTCGGCCGGCGCCGCTTCGACGGCCGCCGTCTCGGCCTGAGCCTCTTCGCCTTCCGGCGCAGCGTCCTTGGGAACGGCGTATTCGGCATGGATCAGCCGTTCGCGCGCCATCGTATAGCAGCGCCCGATCTCGTTCATCGCCTCGTCCAGGGCGGCCTCGATCTGGGACAGGTCGTCCACCTCGGGCCCTGCGGCCTCGACCAGGGCGGCGGCGGCGGCGTGAAGGGCGTCGCCCATGTCGGCCTTCAGCCCCAGCTGTTCGGCGGCGACGGTCAGGGACCGCGCCGTGGCGGCGCCCTGGTCGCTGAGGCCGCTCAGGTCGTGCTCGACCACGTCGGCGGCCTGGCGCAGACGGCTGCGTACCCCGTTCAGACGACCGGCGTCCACCCGCCCGTCCTGATCGCCGCCCGCCGGCCTGTCATTGGCGACGCCCGCCAGTGCGTTCAGGGAGCTGAGCGTCAGATCGGCCTCTTCCTCCAGCTGGCCGGCGTGGCTGCTCAGCTCGATGGCGATCACGCTCAAAGGCTTGCCGATGTCGCCCAGGCGGTTGGAGCGCAGGCTGCTGTTGATGGCCATCTGCTGGATGTCGCGCTTGACGCCCTGGATGGCGCCGACCCGGCGCGACAGGGCCTCGACCGCCGAGACGGTTTCGTTGCTGATCCTGTGGGCGTTGGCCATGGCCGCAGTCACGTCGCCGACGAGAAGGCCCGCGTGTCCCAGGCTCTCTTCCAGTTCGCGCAATCCGCCCTTGCCGCCCCGGCCGCCCAGGGCGTTGACCGCCAGGATCTGGGCCGTGTCCGCCGCCATGCCGTTCAGGCTCTGGGTCACCTTGACCGCTTCCGCCTCGAAATCGGCCGCGATATCGGACATCTGGGCAGCCAGCATGTGCAGCAGCCGACGTTCGGCCCGGTCGCGCGCCTCCTCGGCCAAGTCCGACTGGGCCGCCAGGCGGCTGGCGACGCGCAGGCCCAGCTGGACGTGTTCGATGCGCTGACGGGTGATGTCGCCGATCTGAAGCGCCATCAGGGCCTTGCTGACCTTGGTCTGGATGTCGCGGGCTATGGCCGCGATCGAACGGGCGACGTCGGCGATCTGGGTATGCTGTTCCTGAATGGCGCGGGCGTCGACCGCCAGCCGGTCCGGCACGGCGGGGATCAGGGCGGCGTATTTGCCGCTCAGAGTCTGTTCGAACTCCAGGGCCTGTTGCAGGCGGGTCGACAGATCCGTCAGCTGATCGGCCAGTTCGTCCAACTGGCCGACGCCCAGGTCCAGCTGGCTGCACATGCGCTCGGCGAAGCCGGCGAACTCGTCCGACGCGCGGATGGTGGACCCGGCCGTTATCTTGACGTTCAGCGCAAAGGCCCGGAGGTAGCGCAGCGTTGTGCGCATCGACTCGATATTGGCCTGAAGCTGGGCGCCGGCGACCTTGATGTTGGCGAAATAGGCGATCCGGTCCTGCTGGGCCTCCGGCAGGGCGTTCAGTCCCTCGGCCGTGGACAACAGGTCCTGGGTCGTGTCCGACACGGATTTGGCGTCCAGGGTGACCTCAAGCCGATCCAGGGATTCGATCAGTCGTCCCACCATTTCCAACGACCCCGCCAGCCGGCCCCCGGCGTCGGAGAAACGGCTTTCGATCAGCGCACGCGCTGTTTCGAGCTGGTCGATGATGGCTGTCGGCTGGACGGGGAGACCGGCCGTGACGGCGAAATCATGATGCTGGATGTTCACTAACCGTCTCGTTCTGAGCGTCGTTCGGTGAAACATAGGCCGCAACTTACCAACTGAGGGTAAACGCCTTTGCGGCGGCGGGCGGAGTCGATCAGGGTCCGGAAAATTAAAAGGGGCCGGCTGCGTCGCAGCCGGCCCCTTGGAAACTGGTGGAGCTTAGCGGAGTCGAACCGCTGACCTCTTGCATGCCATGCAAGCGCTCTACCAACTGAGCTAAAGCCCCGGACCTTGCGGTCTGGTTCGCCCGGTTCATCTTGCGATGGCCCCCGGCGAGGCGGCGGAACCTATGTCAGAGCTTTTTTAGGATCAAGCCCGTTTCGACATTTATTTTCACATCGGTTCCAGGTGTGGAAAAGGGCAGAGATTTCAAACCGCAAGGGTCCGAAAGCCTGTCCGCCCGCCGCGTCTCCCTAAAGGGAAATACGGCGGGCGCAACAAAAAAGATCAGTCGTCGTCGTCGCGCGACGGCTTGGCGATTTCGTCGTCCAGGTCGTCGTCGTCTTCGTCCTCGATGAAGGGCACCGAGTCGTCGTCATCGTCGCCCAGGTCGTCATCGTCGCCGTCGGTCGAACCCATGCCCGGCTCGTCTGCGGCGTCGGCGGGGGAATCGTCGTCGTCGTCAGGCGTCAGGATCGGCTCGTGGCCTTCCTCGTCGATTTCCGGGGCGCGGATCTCTTCGTCCTCGTCCTCTTCGCCGTCGGCCGCCTTGTCCTTGACCTGATCTTCGGCGTCCTCGTCGTCGGTCGGATAGCCGGGACGGGCGCGGCGGCTGCGCAGCTTCAGGGCTTCTTCGGGATCGAAGTCCGTGCCGCATTTGGGGCAGTGGGCGGGGCGGCGGTTCAGGTCGTAGAACTTAGCCTGGCAGTTCGGGCAAACCTGTTTGGCGCCCAGTTCGGGATTGGCCACGTTTGGAACCTTCAACGGGTTGAATTCGGGGCGGTCCCTTGCCACCCCTCGGAGCCGCTGTCAAAAGCTGTCTTTCGCGCCGCCCGCGCGGCCCTTTCGACAAGCCAGCCTGAAGCGGGTGAAAATGCCGTCCCAACTGACCGCCAGCCGTTCGAACGCCCTCGCCGGAACGGTGCGGGCGCCGGGCGACAAGTCCATGTCCCACCGTTCGATGATCCTGGGCGGCATGGCCTCGGGCGTGACCGAGGTCGAGGGCCTTTTGGAGGGCGACGACGTCCTGGCCACCGCCCGGGCGGTCCAGGCCTTCGGCGCCAAGGTCGAACGGATCGGCGAGGGGCGCTGGCGGATCGAAGGGGCGGGGGGCTTCAAGACGCCCGCCTCGGTGATCGACTGCGGCAACGCCGGCACCGGTGTTCGCCTGCTGATGGGGGCGGCGGCGGGCTATCCGCTGACGGCGACCTTCGACGGCGACGCCTCCCTGAGAAGGCGGCCGATGAAGCGCGTCACCGGCCCGCTGGCCGACATGGGCGCCCGGTTCGACTGGCGGGCCGCCGAGGATCGGCTGCCGGTCGCCCTGACCGGCGGGACGCTGACGGCGATCGACTATGTGCAGACCGTGGCCTCGGCCCAGATCAAGTCGGCCATACTGCTGGCCGGACTGAACGCCCAGGGCGTCACCTCGGTGACCGAGCCGGAAAAGAGCCGCGACCACACCGAGCGGATGCTGCGCGCCTTCGGCGCCGAGGTAGGTGTCGAAGAGATGGGCCAGGGCTGGGTCGTCTCTTTGAAGGGGGGACAACCCCTGACCGGAACCTTCGTCGCCGTGCCGGGCGATCCGTCGTCCGCCGCCTTCCCCCTGGCCGCCGGCCTGATCGTTCCGGGTTCGGCGGTGACGGTCGAGGGGGTCATGCTGAACCCGCTTCGCACCGGCCTGTTCGCTGCCTGGCGCGACATGGGCGCCGACCTGACGATATCGAACCGGCGCGAGGCCGGCGGGGAAGCGGTCGGCGACGTCACCGCCCGGCATTCGACGCTCAAGGGCGTGGTCGTGCCCGAAGACCGCGCCGCCTCGATGATCGACGAATATCCGATCCTGGCCGCCACGGCCGCGTTTGCGGAAGGCGTCACCGTGATGCGCGGGGTGGGCGAAATGCGGGTCAAGGAAAGCGACCGGATCTCGCTGATGGTCGAGGGCCTGCGCGCCTGCGGCGTCCAGGTGGAGGAGGAGCCGGAGGGCTTCATCGTCACGGGCGCCGGGGAGGGCGGGTCGGTGCGCGGCGGCGGCCTTGTCCACACCGCCCACGACCACCGCATCGCCATGAGCCATCTGATCCTGGGCTTGGCTTCGGATCAGCCCGTCTCGGTCGATGAGCCCGGCATGATCGCCACCAGCTTCCCTGGCTTTGTCGAGATGATGAACGGGCTGGGCGGGCGGATCGCTTGACGAAATGTCGCCTATAGACGACAGTGGGGATGTTGAGATTGAACTGACGCCGCAGTTCGTCGCTTGGCGCGCTAGGCTGCGGGACGCACGGGCGTTGGCGAAGATCGCCGATCGGCTGACAAGGCTTCAGTTCGGGCACTGGGGCGACGTCAAACCCATCGGGGAGGGCGTCAGCGAACTGCGGATCGACGTCGGTCCCGGCTACCGCGTGTACGCGTTCCAACGGAACCGCACCTGGGTCGTCGTGCTTGGCGGAGGCGACAAGTCGTCCCAAAGGCGGGACATAGAGGCGGCCTTGCTTCTGGCGAGAGAGTTGAGAAATGCCGATTGAGACTGTCCCCTTCGACGCCGCCGACTTTCTCGACACGCCGGAGGCGGTTGAAGAGTTTCTGGTGGCGTCGTTTGAATCCGCCGCCGAACTGGGCGATCCGCGCCTGATCACAAATGCGCTCGGCGTGGTCGCCCGCGCCAAGGGCATGACCCAGATGGCGCGCGACGCCGAACTGTCGCGCACCGCCCTCTATCGCGCCCTCAGCGAAGAAGGACGGCCCGAGCTTTCGACCATCTTCAAGGTGATGCAGGCCCTGGGTCTTCGCCTCGCCCCGGTTCGCGTGGACTCCGCCGCCTGATGTCCCTGATCATCGCCGTCGACGGCCCGGCCGCCTCGGGCAAGGGCACCATCGCCGCGCGTCTGGCGCGGACCTATGGCCTGCCGCATCTGGACACGGGCCTGCTGTACCGGGCCGTGGGCGTGAAACTGCTGGAGGCCGGCCGGTCTCTCGATGACGAGGCGGCCGCGACCGAGGCTGCGCGGTCCCTGGATGTCGCCGGCCTGTCCGACGATCCCCGCCTGACGACCGGCGAGGCGGGCGAGGCGGCCAGCCGCGTGGCGGGCCATCCCGGCGTCCGCGCCGCCCTGTTGGACCTGCAGCAGGCCTTTGCGGCCCAGGCGGGCGGGGCGGTTCTGGACGGCCGCGACATCGGCACGGTCATTGCGCCCGACGCCCCCGCCAAATTGTTCGTCACCGCGACGCCGCAGGTGCGCGCGACGCGCCGCTGGAGACAGCTGACGGCGCGCGGCTTCGACATCGGCTTCGAAGAGATGCTGGCCGATATCCAGCGTCGGGACGCGCGCGACGCCGGCCGGGGCGCGGCCCCCATGGTCCAGGCCGAAGACGCGGTCTTGCTGGACACGACCGATATGGATATAGAGGCCGCCTTCGATGCGGCCCGCCGTATCGTCGAGACGGCGCGCGCGAAACACGGTCTCTGACCGGTTTTGCAAATCCAACGCTTCGTCCTCGGCTTCCGCGGGCGTTCTGACCGATCCGGCCTCGCATCCTGACGACCTGCCTATCCTTTTTGACGTCCACCTCGCGCGGGGCCGTTCGGTCGCGCGCCACAGCCCCTACGGAACGCTTTTCAGCTCCATGACTGACACCCTCACCCCCACCCGCGACGATTTCGCCGCCCTGCTCGACGAACAACTGTCGGGCCGCGACTTCGGCGAAGGCCAGGTCGTTCACGGCCGCGTCGTCGGCATCGAAAAAGACATCGTCATCATCGACGTCGGCCTGAAGACCGAAGGCCGCATCGCCATGCGCGAATTCGGCCAGGGCGAAGACGGCGCCCTGCCCAAGGTCGGCGACAATGTCGAAGTCTATCTGGAGCGCGTCGAAAACGCCCTGGGCGAGGCGGTCATCAGCCGTGACAAGGCCCGCCGCGAAGAAGCCTGGACCCGTCTGGAAGCCGTGTTCGCCGAAGGTCATCCGGTCAACGGCGCCATCGTCGGCCGCGTCAAGGGCGGCTTCACCGTCGACCTGGGCGGCGCCTCGGCCTTCCTGCCGGGCTCGCAGGTCGACATCCGTCCGGTCCGCGACGTCGGCCCGCTGATGGGCAAGGAACAGCCGTTCCAGATCCTGAAGATGGACCGCCCGCGCGGCAATATCGTCGTCTCGCGTCGCGCCATCCTGGAAGAGGCCCGCGCCGAACAGCGCACCGAGCTGGTCGGCCAGCTGCAAGAGGGCGAAGTCCGCGACGGCGTGGTCAAGAACATCACCGACTACGGCGCCTTCGTGGACCTGGGCGGCATCGACGGCCTGCTGCACGTCACCGACATGTCGTGGAAGCGCGTCTCGCACCCGTCGCAGGTTCTCGCCGTCGGCGACACCGTCAAGGTCCAGATCGTCAAGATCAATCCGGACACCCAACGTATCTCGCTGGGCATGAAGCAGCTGCAGTCGGACCCCTGGGACGGCGTGGAAGCCAAGTACCCGGTCGGCGCCAAATACACGGGCCGCATCACCAACATCACCGACTACGGCGCCTTCGTGGAGCTGGAAGCCGGGGTCGAGGGCCTGGTCCACGTCTCGGAAATGTCCTGGACCAAGAAGAACGTCCATCCGGGCAAGATCGTCTCCACCTCTCAGGAAGTGGACGTGGTCGTCCTGGACGTCGACGCCTCCAAGCGCCGCATCTCGCTGGGCCTGAAGCAGGCCCAGGACAATCCGTGGGACGCCTTCGTCGCCAACCACCCGATCGGCTCGACCGTCGAGGGCGAGGTCAAGAACGCCACCGAGTTCGGCCTGTTCATCGGCCTGGACAACGACATCGACGGCATGGTCCACCTGTCCGACCTCGACTGGTCGGTCTCGGGTGAAGAAGCCATCCAGCGCTACCGCAAGGGCGAGATGGTCAAGGCCAAGGTCCTGGACGTCGACGTCGAGAAGGAGCGCGTCTCCCTGGGCATCAAACAGCTGGGCGGCGATCCGATCGGCGAGGGCGATGCGTACCGTCGCGGCCAGCAGATCACCGTCACCGTGACGGCGATCGAGTCGGGCGGCATCGAGGTCAAGTTCGGTGAAGACGACGCCCCGGTCACCGCCTTCATCCGCAAGTCGGACCTGTCGCGCGACCGCAACGAGCAACGTCCGGAACGCTTCGCCGTCGGCGACCGCGCCGACGCCATGATCACCGCCGTGGACAAGGCCTCGCGCCGCATCTCGGTCTCGATCAAGGCGCTGGAAATGAAGGACGAACAGGAAGCCATCGAACAGTTCGGCTCGTCCGACTCGGGCGCTTCCCTGGGCGACATCCTGGGCGCCGCGCTGAAGAACGCCGGCTCCAAGGAGTAAGGCGCTCGCCGCAAGGCGTCAGGCGCTTCGCTCAAGCAGCGGAGCGCCGCGCGCTTCGCGATAGCGGACCTCGCTCAAGCAGCGGAGCGCCGCGCGCTTCGCGATAGCGACCAAAAAAGACCAAGGCGGCGGGAGCGATCCCGCCGCCTTTTTCCTGTGTGGCGGCGGCCAATGACCGGAACCGGACATAATTCATGCAAATCCGAGGGCTCGCGGCCCGATAGGGGCTTTTTAGAGGGGCGGGCGGCGGTTAGGGTGCCGTACAGTGGATCATCGGCGGGCGCGGCCTGCCGATCATGAGCTGGCAGGGGCCCTGATGATCAAATCCGAGCTGATCGAGAAGCTTGCGGCGGAAAACACCCACCTGACCCATGCGGAGGTGGAGCGGCTGGTCAACGTCATCCTGGGCGAAATGACCGGCGCCCTGGCCGACGGCGGCCGGGTCGAACTGCGCGGCTTCGGGGCCTTTTCCGTCCGTTCGCGACCGGCCCGCGTCGGTCGCAATCCCCGCACCGGCGAGACCGTGGACGTTCCCGCCAAGGCCGTGCCCTTCTTCAAGAGCGGCAAGGAACTGCGCGAACGTCTGAACGCTTCTGGGGACGCCTAAGCCTAACGACCGAAAGACCCCGCATGAGCCTTCTGTCCGAGTTCCGCGAGTTCGCGATCAAGGGTAACGTCGTCGATCTGGCGGTCGGCGTCATCATCGGCGCCGCCTTCAACGGCATCGTCAAAAGCCTGGTGGATCAGGTGGTGATGCCCCCGATCGGCCTGCTGACCGGCGGGGTCGATTTTTCCGAGCTGGAATGGGTGCTGCGGCCTGAAAACCCGGCGACCGAAGCGGTCGAGAAGGTGGCGATCCAATACGGCGCCTTCGCCAATACGGTGATCCAGTTCCTGATCGTGGCCTTCGTCGTCTTCCTGCTGGTCAAGGGGATCAACAGCCTGCGCCGCCAGGAAGCCGCCAAGCCGGATCCGGCGCCCTCGGCCCCGACCCCGACCGAGGCCCTGCTGACCGAGATCCGCGACACGCTGAAGGCCCGGCCCTAGAGCCTGATCGGTTGAAGTGGAATCGCTTCGCGATTCCACTGAAGCCGTGAATCAGGCTCCAGATTAAAGCGAGAGCATGATTCACGCTTCTGTCGGAACCGCGAAGCGGTTCCGTCCGAAACGATCATGCTCTAGAGCCTGATCGCTGAACGACGCCGCGACCCGGTCCGCGCCTCGCCTTCGCGCCGACGTCGCTATAGGTCAGGGCGTAAAGAGATCGATTTTTCAACGCCTTGCGGATCGAGCCGCCCAATCGGCCGTCGGTCCTTCCGCAGCGCCTAGACTGGCGTTTCGGTATTCGACATCGCAAAGGACGGCGCGACCGTTCGCCGACGGACTTTCCGGTCCACGGCGGACTATTCTTCAGCAAAATCAAAGGGCGTCGGACAGATCGGACACATCGGACACCTTTTTTCGTGTCCGATCGCCGGCCCGCCCCGGAGCAAGACCGGTCGGCTCAGACGGCGGCGTCTCGCTCGACTTCGCGCCTGATCGACGACCGGCGGGGCGCCGGCACGGGGCGCAGGCAGACGGCGTAGTCCCCGTCGAACGGGGTGGGGCTCCATTCCTCGGCGGAGACGGGATCGCGGAAGACGGCGTGGCCGTGGCCCCATCCGCCCTCGCGCCGGGCCTTGGCGGCCAGCGGCCCCAGACGCTCCAGCATCAGGGGCGTCGTCACCTGCAGCCTGACCTTGGCCGCGCCCAGGCCCCGCGCATTGTCGATCAGGGTCCGGGCCAGGATTTCGATCGCGTCGTCCGCCCCGTCCAGCGCCGCCAGATCCAGGATGTCCAGACAGGGCGGATCGATCAGACGGGTCTTGTTCATGTGGGCCAGGGCGACGCCTTGCAGCCGGTCCCGGTGAAAAAGGCCCAGAACCACAGGCGCCAGGGTCATGTCGGGGTCGCTCATGCGCCAGGCCATGATCTCGGGGCTGCGGTCGGCGATCAGCCGGCCCTCGGCGACCAGGGCCCGCCAGAAGTCGGCATAGGGCGAACCCTCGCCCAGGTCGGTCAGCACCCGGACCCCGTCCGGCAGCTTCAGGCGGCGGGGTTTGAACAGGCGGCGGTTCATCAGCCGGTCGCCCAACCGCCGGGCCGTCTCCGCCGACACTCCGCCCAGCAGTCCGCGCAGCAGCCGGCCCTTCGCACAGGTCAGGGGATCGACCCTCCAGGCCAGCTTCAGGGCGTGGGTCTGGGCCGGCGCCGGCTTGAAGCCGAACAGGGGATAGAGCGGCGCCGACCGGGCGTTGGCGTTCAGGGTGTAGCAGGCGAACAGGCCCGACTGGGCCAATATGGCCTTGATCAGGGGCCGGCTGGCGCCCCGTCGTTCGGGCGGAACGATGATGGAAAAACCGGTGGCGGCGTAAAGAACCTCGGGGCCGCGCCGAAACCTCTGGACCAGATTGCCCAGCATGGCCCGGGGCGCATCGGCCTCATCGACGACGACCCAGCCGGTCGGGGCGTCCAGGTCCCGTCGCGCCGGATTGGCCTCCAGCCACCGCCACCCCGCCTCGGACCGCTCGGGCCAGCCGACCTGGCGGTGCAGGGCGTTCAGCGCCGCATAGTCGGATCGGCGGATCGGCCGCACAGCCATTCAACACTCCCTCCCGTCCTCGACCGGGCCATATTGGCGCCCCGGCGGCGGGATGCGGGGACCTCTGCATATCGGGCGCCAGTTCGGCGCATCGCCGGGTGCGGCGAGGGGGCGCATAACCTTAACTCTTGTTCGGGTTTGCTCCCTGTGCTGGGTATGCGCCTTTCGCGCGCCCCGTTGAGGCGCGGCAGTTGGGAGTGAGCCGTTGACAGTGACGGATGGGGGGGCGCTCGCGCCTCGTAAGACTTTCCTGGGGCACCCGCGGGGGCTGGTGATCCTGTTCTTCACGGAAATGTGGGAGCGTTTTTCCTACTATGGCATGCGGGCCCTGCTGGTCCTCTATCTGACCCAGCACTTCCTGTTCGGCCCGGCCGAGGCTCAAGGCATCTACGCCGCCTACGCCGCCCTCGTTTATCTGATGCCGGTCCTCGGCGGCCTGATCGCCGACCGCTATCTCGGATCGCGCAAGGCCGTCATCATCGGCGCCGTTCTGCTGGTCCTGGGTCACTTCACCATGGCCTTCGAAGGCACGGGCGGTCGCGAGCGCCTGACCATCGGTGACACCACCTATGAGCTGCAGGTCGAGGGCCGCGACCAGAACCGCCGCATCTTCGCCGTCAACGGCGATGAACGGGTCCAGGTCGCCATATCGCCCGAAGGCGTCTCCGCCGTGGGCGCCGAGCCCTCCGCCGCCAACGCCTCCGATGTGGCGGCCGTCGCCACGGGAGCGGCGATCAACGCCCAGCCGACCGGAGCGCTGGATCCGGCGACCGCAGCCGCGCCCGAGGCCGCCGCCAAGGCCGGCTTCCCCGCCTTCACCGCGACCGGCGCCTATACGCTGGAGACCACGCGGGATCTGGCGCTCGGCGAGCCGGTTCTTTTCCTGGCCCTGTCCCTGATCATCGTGGGCGTCGGCTTCCTGAAAGCCAACATCTCAACCGTCGTCGGCGCTCTCTATGAAGAGAACGACCCCCGGCGCGACGGCGGCTTCACCATCTTCTACGTGGGGATCAACCTCGGTTCCTTCCTGGCGACCATCGCCTGCTCCTATCTGGGCATCAAATACGGCTGGGCCTACGGCTTCGGCCTGGCCGGCATCGGCATGCTGTTCGGCCTGCTGACCTTCGTCCTGGGCCAGTCCTGGCTCGAAGGCCGCGGCGCGCCGCCGGTCCCCGTTCAGGGCCGTTCCATCCTGGGCGTGCCGCTGGTGCCTTTCTTCTGGATCGCCGGCATCGTCGCCGTCATCCCGACCTGGCTGCTGATGCAGCGCCACGAGATCATCGAGACGGCCCTGCCGTGGATCGCGGGCGTCATCTTCGCCGCCGTGGTGGGCTTCACGGTCTTCCGGCTCAAGGGCGCCGAGCGGTCGCGCATGCTGGTCGCCCAGGTGCTGATCTTCTTCTCGGTCCTGTTCTGGGCCCTGTTCGAACAGGCAGGGTCGTCCCTGACCCTGTTCGCAGACCAGTCCACCCAGATGCCGTCATGGTTCAACGCCGCCATGACCCAGACCTTCAACCCCGGCATCATCGTGCTGGGCGGGCCGATCATCGCCGCCCTCTGGGTCTGGCTGGCCAAGCGCAAGCTGGAGCCTTCGACCCCGGTCAAATTCTCCTTCGGCCTGGTCTTCGTCGGTCTGGGCTTCCTGGTGCTGACCTGGGCTGCCGCGACCCAGGCCAACGACGCCTTCCGGGTGCCGCTGATCTTCCTGTTCCTGACCTACTTCTTCCACACGATCGGCGAGCTGTGCCTGTCGCCGGTCGGCCTGTCGATGATCACCAAATTGTCGGTGGCGCGGGTGGTCGGGATGATGATGGGCGTCTGGTTCCTGTCCAGCTCCGTCGCCCATATCGTCGCCGGCATCATCGCCAAGGCGACGGCGACTGACACCGTCGCCGGTGTCGTCACCAGCCCCGAGCTGGCGCTTCAGACCTATGGGTCGATCTTTGGCACCATCGGCTGGACGGGCGTCGGCGTCGGCGTCTTCCTGCTGCTGATGTCGCCCCTGCTCAAGAAGGGCATGGCCGGGATCCACTAAAGCCCGCCTGTTCGACGCAAGAAGCCCCGGCGGAGCGATCCGCCGGGGCTTTTCGTTGGCCTCAGCCGCCTCAGAAGGTCTTGCGGACCCGGATAGAGGCGAAGGTGCGCGGATCCACGACGCTGTCCTCGACGAAGGCCACCGCACGGGTGTCGCGGTCGGCGAAGACGGTGCGGCGGCTGGTGAAGTCGTCCCACAGGTTCAGCTGCGCGCGGATCGCCAGGGTCGGGCTGGGCTTGTATTCGGCGAACAGCTCGAAATAGTCGGTTCCGCGCCAACGAGAGACCTGGTCGGGCGAATAGCTGGGCTGACCCAGATAGGGCAGCCACGTCACCCCCCACTGCAGCTTCAGGCGGGTGAGGTCCTGCTCGAAGCCGACATTGGCCTGGGACGGGCGGACGCCTGAGATGGGCCGCGTCTCGCCCGTGGTCGGATCGGTGACCTCGGTCTTGTTCCAGTCGTTCCTGAAGGTGAAGCGGGCGCCTGAGACGCCCAGCTTGTCCAGCGGCACGGTCACGTTCAGCGACAGCTGGTCCAGCGTGCCCTCGCCGATATTGCCCACCGCCGACAGGCCGCCCGCCAGGGGGATGCGGTCGATGGCGTCGATGATCTCGTCGTGGCGATAGCCGATGGACACCACCCCCTCGCCCCAGAAGCGGCGCTCATAGGTCAGTTCCGTGATCCAGCGCTGCTCCGGCTCCAGATCGACGTTGCCGCCATAGACGTTCTCGTCCTCCAGATCGGCCGAGGCGGCGAAGTCGGAGAAGTCGAGCTGGCCCAGTTCGCGCTCGAAGCGGAAGCGCAGCTGGTTGTTCGGCATCGGCGTCCAGGTGGCCATGAAACGGGGCTTGGCGAAGAAGAAGCTCTTCTCCTGATCGGCGTCGCCCGACTGGCTGATGGTCGAGGCCTCCAGCCGCAGACCCGCCTCCAGCGTCAGGTCGGGGTGCAGCCGCCAGGTGCCCTTGGAGAAGGCCTCGCCGCGCGTCTCCTCCACCTTGACCGAGGCGCTGGGCAGGGTCACCGGCGCCCCGCCCACGCTATAGGCCTGGTCGGTCTGGCGCATGTTGTAGGCCACCTCGCCGCCGGTCTCGATCGTCAGCTTGGGCGAGCGTTCGTGGCGGATCAGGGCGCGCAGGATGGTCTCGGACCGCTCGCCCGAATAGACGAACCGCTCCTCCGGGGCGTCCAGACCGTTGCTGAGGACGTTGTAGGTCGAGACCCCGTCCCAGCTGCCGAACTCATGCATCAGGCGGGTTTCCAGCTTGAACCGGTCGTTCAGCGGCCGCTCCCAGGTGACGCCGAACTCGCCGCTCTTGTTGTCCTCCTGGTCGAGGCTTTGCCGGAAGGCGGTCGCGGAACGGCTGGTGTAGACGCCGTTCCAGTCATTGATCCCATAGCGGGCGGACAGGTCGACCTTGCCGCCTGCAATCGGGCCGGCGTAGGTCCCGCGGATCGAATTGCCGCCGCCGTAGCCGTCGGTGTCGGTAACCTCGTCGCGCAGCACATCGCCCGCGGCGTTGCGGCGGACGGTTCGGCCGGGGCCGTTGGAATCGCTCATGCTGATGCCGTCGGACAGGGTCACGCCCCAGCTGCGGTCGCCGTCTCGGGCGGTGAACTGATAGCTGCCGCCGTAGAGATCCTGGCCCGCGCCTTCGAACTGGGTCGTGTTCCACGTCAGGATCGACTGGCGGCTGGCCTCGGTCTTCAGGATGACGTTCACCACCACCGAGAAGCCCTGCATGTCGATGCCGGGCGCGCCGCCGCGGATCAGCTCGATCCGTTCCACCTGACGCGCCGGGGTGCGGCTCAGCACATTGGAGCCGCCGTCGTTCTTGGAGGCCGGACGGGCGTTGTTGATCAGCACATTGCCGACCGCCCCTTCAAAGCCGCGCGCCCCGGAACCGTCGTCGACCTCGAAGCCCGGCACGCGATTGACCATGTCGAGCGCCGTATTGGGGCGCTGGGCCGCGAAGAAGTCGGGCGTGAAGACCAGAACGCCGCGCTGGGTCGCGTCGGCCAGGGGCGCCTGGCCCGCCGGGCCGGTCGGAACCGGCGCCTGGGCCACCTGGGGCTCGTCCCCCGCGAAGGCCGATGCGGCCGACAGGAACAGGGCGGTGCTGGCCAGCAGCAAGGTCTTCGTCATCGGTCTTCCCCTCGAATGTTGTCGATGGGTGTGCCGTCAGCCGACGTTCATCTCCAGTTACAAGGCGGAAAGGTGGATTAAATCGCCGCCATCATTACAGACATTTCATTACGAAACCGAAAGGCGCGCGAATACAGTGAATTCATGAACCGTATCCCCGCTCTTCTCTGTTCTATTCTGCTTGCCGCAAGCGCAGGCTGGCGGGCGACAGCCCAGGAGGCGGACCCGCCGGCCGATGCGGTGGAGGACATCGTCGTCACCGCCCGTCGGATCGAGGGGCCGATGTGGGAGATCCTGCGCGGGGACGCGACCCTGATCCTGGTCGGGTCGATCGACGGCCTGTCGCGCGACATGGATTGGCGGACCGAAGCCCTGACGACGGCGGTGGAGCGGGCGGATCGGGTGCTGTTCCCGGTGCAGGGGCGGGCGTCCCTGGCCGATCTGGGGCGGGTCATCTGGCGAGCGCGGACCCTGACCCGCCTGCCCGAGGGCCGGACCACGGCCGACTATCTGCCGCCGGAGCTGGAGGCGCGGCTGGAGCGGGTCACGGGCGAGGGGCCCAGCCGCACCAGCCTGCTGCTGCTGTCAGCCGAGCTGATGGAGCGGGGCGGCTACGCCCGGCGCGAGCGGCCGGTCTCGGACCTGGTGCGGCGGGCGGCGCGGAGCAACCGCAAGCCGGCCGAGCCGGTCGGCACCCTGCGGGGGGACGAGATCATCGATCGGGTGCTGACGACCCCGCCCGAGCGCTATCTCGACTGTATGACGCGGGCGGTGACGGCGGCCGAGCTGGGCGAGGCGGAGGGCGAGCGGCGGGCCGAGGCCTGGCGCCGGCGCCGCGTCGCCGAGGTGCTGGCCTCGCCCCTGGATCAGGCCGTCAGCGCCTGCTCCTATTGGGTGGTGATGGGCCAGGGGCCGGCGCTGGAGGCCCTGTGGGGCCAGGCGGTGGACCAGGCCCTGGCCGAGGGCGGGACCACGGTCGCCATCGCCCCGCTGCGGCTGCTGGCCCAGCCGGGCGGCCTGCTGGACCGGCTGGAGGCCCAGGGGCTGGAGCCTCTGGGCCCCGACTGGCGGCCGCAGCCGCCGGCCGAGGCCCCCGGCGACGCGCCTATTTCGTAAGTATTATCAATGGGTTAATTGGCAGGCGTCGCGCGCTCGGGCACGGCGTCGCGGGCGGCCTCGCCGACGGTGTCGGCGGCGTTGCCGACGCTTTCGGCCGCGCCGGCTACGGCGTTGGACTCGATCGCCTCATTGCGGTTCATGTTCATCAGGAACCAGCCGATGATCAGGACCAGGGCCAGGCCGACGATCAGGGCGATGACCCCGCCCATTCCGCCGCCGCTGCGGCGCTGCTCGACGATGGTCGGGCCGGTCGAGTTTTCGCTGACGCGCTCGACCCGGCCGTCGGGGTGTTTGATGGTGCGTTCGGTTGCCACGGTAAGTCTCCTCTCCTGTGTGGCGGGGAAACTCACGGTCGCGCGATCCGGTTCCGCCCCCTAGACCGCCGTTCCGCCGACGGTCAGGCCGCCGATCTTGAGGCTGGGCTGGCCGATGCCGACGGGCACGCCCTGTCCGGCCTTGCCGCAGACGCCGACGCCGGGGTCGAAGGCGAAGTCGTCGCCGATCATCTGGATCTTCGTCAGGGCCGTGGCCCCGTCGCCGATCAATGTGGCGCCGCGCACGGGGGCGGTGATCACCCCGTCCTCGATCAGATAGGCCTCATTGCACTGGAAGACGAACTTGCCGTTGGTGATGTCGACCTGGCCGCCCGAGAAGTTGGCGGCGTAGAGGCCGCGCTTCGTATTGGCGATCATGTCGGCCTTGGAATCCCGCCCCCCCTCCATGAAGGTGTTGGTCATGCGCGGCATGGGCATGTGGGCGAAGGACTGGCGGCGGCCGTTGCCGGTGGCGGCGACGCCCAGCTGACGCGCCGACAGCCGGTCGTGCATCAGCCCGACCATGATCCCGTCCTCGATCAGGACGGTGCGGCCCGTGGGCGTGCCCTCGTCGTCGACCGACAGGGAGCCGCGCCGCCCGGCGATGGAGCCGTCATCGACCACGGTCACGCCCGGCGCCGCCACCCGCTTGCCCATCATGCCGTTGAAGACGGATGAGCCCTTCCTGTGGAAGTCGCCCTCGAAGCCGTGGCCGATCGCCTCGTGCAGCAGGACGCCGGGCCAGCCGGCGCCCAGGACCACGTCCATCTCGCCTGCCGGACAGTCGACGGCCTCCAGATTGACCAGGGCCTGGCGCAGGGCCTCGTCCACCTGGGCCTGCCAGCGTTCGGGCGCCACCCAGGCCTCGAAGCCCGCCCGGCCCCCGGCGCCGGAGGAGGCGCTCTCGCGCCGGCCGTTCTGCTCGACCGTGACCGAGACGTTCAGCCGCACCAGGGGCCGCACGTCCCGCACCGCCCGGTCGTCGGCCCTCAGGATCTCGATCGCGCGCCGCTCGCCGACCAGGGAGGCCGAGACCTGGACCACGCGCGGATCGCGGGCCCGGGCCCAGGCGTCGATCTCGGCCAACAGGGCGATCTTGTCGGAGAAGGCGGGCGAGGCCAGGGGATCGACCTCGGCATACAGCTTCTGGTTCGTGGCGCGCGGCCCCTCGGCGACGCGGGCCTCATGCCCCGCCTTGGCCAGGGCGGCGCTGTCGGCGGCGCGGCCCAGGGCGGCGGCCGAAATCTCATTGGCGTGGGCGTAGCCGGCGGTCTCGCCCGCCACCACGCGCAGGCCGAACCCCTCGGTGGCGTCATAGGCGGCCGATTTCAGCCGCCCGTCGTCGAACACCAGGCTCTCGCTCTCGGAGCGTTCCAGAAACAGCTCCCCGTCGTCCGCCCCGGCCAAGGCGGACTTCAGGATCGACAGGGCGTCGTCGGTCGAAACGCCGGCGGCGTCGAGGAGGGGCGGCGGGGCGGCATGAAGGGTCATGACGCCTAGGTAGGGGCTGAAGCGCCCCTCGTCACCTGTTCAGGACCGGATCGGAACCGTCAGGAGGGGACGGGCGTGGAAAAAACACTGTCCGATGTGTCCGATGTGTCCGATGTGTCCGGTTGGTCCGGCGCCGGATCGACCGGATCGGGGCCCATCAGGACGACCGCCTTCACCGCCTTTTCCAGCAGGCGGCGATAGACGGGATTGCTCAGGTCCAGGCCGGCGAAGGACCGCTCCAGGTCCGTCAGGGCCTTCATCTGGCTTTCCAGCACCTCAAACCGATCGCAGTCCGACAGGGGTTTGGGGCCGGAGCGGCGCTTGGGCGCGGGCGGTTGGGCCGCAGGCGGTTGGGGCGCGGCCGGTTTGGGCG
>NZ_JBWKZJ010000042.1:0-23092 GCF_059424365.1 Brevundimonas sp. GW456-12-10-14-LB3 | reverse complement strand
GCCCCATCCCCGCCCGCCGCCGTCGCCGGCTGAGCCCGCGGGCTTGCCATAAGGACCGGATCGGTCGAGGACTTCATCCATGCGTCACGCGCTTCTGTTCGCCGCCGTCGCGGCCCTAGTCTCGAGTCCCGCCATGTCCCAGTCGCCGGGCCGTCCGCCCGTTCTTTCCAATATCGCGCCCTGGGACCAGCCCTTCCTGCCGCCCACGCCGGCCTGGGACGGGGCGTCGAAGGCCCTGCTGCGCGATGCGAGCGATCCCTGGGTGACGCCGTTCGAGGCGGATCGGGGCCATGACTTTTCACCGAACTATGTCGACACCCGCGCCTGGTTCGACCGACTGGACGCCGCCAGCGACCTGATCCGCATCGAACAGTTCGGCGTCTCGCCCGAGGGTCGGCCCATCTATGCGGTGATCGCCTCGAAGGACGGCGCGGCCTTCGATCCGGCCAAGCCGGTGCTGATGATCCAGGCGGGCATTCACCCCGGCGAGATCGACGGCAAGGACGCGGGCATGATGGTGCTGCGCGACATCGCCTTCTACGGCAAGGACGCCCTGCTGGACCGGGTCAATCTGATCCTGATCCCGATCCTGAGCGTGGACGGGCATGAGCGCGCCGGCCCCTATTCCCGCCCGAACCAGCGCGGGCCGCGCATCCAGGGCTGGCGCAATACGGCGACCAACCAGAACCTGAACCGCGACTATCTGAAACTGGACCAGGCAGAGATGCGGGCGGTGCGGGGCCTGATCCTGAAGTACCGGCCGGACCTCTATGTCGACGTCCACGTCACCGACGGCCTGGATTATCAGTACGACGTCACCTACGGCTTCAACGGCGAGGACGGGACCTTCAGCCGCTCGCCCAACAGCTCGGCCTGGCTGGATACGGTGTTCAAACCGGCGATGAACGCGGCCCTGGAGCGCGAGGGCCATATCCCCGGCGAACTGGTGTTCGGCATCGACGACGACGAACCGAAGAAGGGCCTGTCGGACGGCGGCCTGGGCGAACGCTACTCCAACGGCTGGGGCGCGGCCGCCCATGTGCCGACCATTCTGATCGAAAACCACAGTCTGAAACCGCATGAGCAGCGGGTGCTGGGGACCTATGTCTTCATCGAGGAGGCGATGCGGCTGCTGGCCGATCAGGGCGCGGCGCTGAAGGCGGCGACCGATCAGGACCGGGCCCTGCGACCGGCGCAGATCCTGGCGAATTTCCAGGCGGAAGAGACCCCCTCCTCCACCCGCCCGTTCAAGGGGATGCTGTACGAGATGTATCACAGCCCCGCCTCGGGTCGCGACGAGGTGCGCTGGCTGGGCCGGCCCGATCCCGAGCTGTGGCAGATGCCCTTCTACGGATCCAAGCCGACGCTGACCCTGAACCGCCCCACCGCCTATTGGGTGCCGAGCTATCGCACCGACATCATCGAGCGGCTGAAAATCCACGGCGTCGAGATGGAGACGCTGGCGGCGTCGCGTACGGTGAACCTGTCGATGCTGCGCCTGGTCGAGCCGAAACTGGCGACGCGGGCCAACGAAGGCCACGTCCAGGCCTCGGTGAAGACGGTCGAGGTCGAGCGCCACGACTGGACCTTCCCGACCGGCTCGGTGCGCGTGCCCACTGACCAGCCGCTGGGCGACGTCGTCGTCCTGCTGCTGGAGCCGCAGTCCAGCGAGAGCTTCTTCGCCTGGGGCCTGTTCCCCGAAGTCATGAGCCGGGTCGAATATATCGAGGCCTACGCCATCGCGCCCCTGGCCGAGAAGATGCTGGCGGCCGATCCGGCGCTGAAGGCCGAGTTCGAGGCCAAGCTGGCGGCCGAACCGGCGTTCGCGGCTGATCCGCAGGCGCGGCTGGCCTGGTTCTATGAGCGGACGCCCTTCTATGACGACCGCTATCTGCTCTATCCCGTCGGGCGCGAGGACTGATCCATGACCACCCCCATGATGTACGCCGTCCAGGCCGCCGCCCTGTGGAGCGGCCTGCTGATCCTGCTGCTCCTGGTTCTGTCGGGCATTGTGGTCAGCGGCCGCCGCAAACATATGGTGTCGCTGGGGGACGGCGGTATCGCGGACCTCGCGGCCGCCACGCGCGCCTTCGGCAATTGCGCCGAATACGCCGCGCCCGGCATGATCGCCATGCTGCTTCTGGCCGCCGTCGGAGCGCCCGCCTGGATGGTGCATGGGGTGGGGGCGACCCTGTTCGTGGGGCGCTCGGCCCATGCCCTGGGCCTTCTGTTCCAGACGGGGCCCTCGCTGGGTCGGGTGATCGGCATGCTGCTGACCTGGGTCGCCCTGCTGACGGCGGCGGTCGGATTGATCGCCTTCGCCGTGGTGTGAGGCGCGAGGTTGCGACGCAGCAAAGGGTCCGCCATATCGGGGCATGACTGAAGCCCGCGACGCCTCCGCCTCCACCGATCTTTTGCATGACATCGTCCAGGCCGCGCTGAAAGCCGGCGCGGACGCCGCCGAGGCGGTCAGCGCCGACCGAAGCGCCCTGTCGGTCGGGGTGCGCAATGGAAGGCTGGAGGACGTCGAACGCGAAGAGTCGCGCGATCTGGGCCTGCGGGTCTTCGTCGGACAGCGGCAGGCCTCGGTTTCCGCCTCGGACCTGTCGCCGGCGACTCGCACACGTTTGGTCGAACGCGCGGTGGCCATGGCGCGGCTGGCGCCGGAAGACCCCCACGCCGGTCTGGCGCCGCAGGATCGGCTGGCGCAGGCGCCCTTCGCCGAACTGGACCTGTTCGATCCCAGCGAACGCAGTGCGGAAGCGCTGGAGCAGGCCGCCGCCGAGGCAGAGGCCGCGGCTTTGGCCGTGAAGGGCGTCGCCCGGTCCGAGGGCGGGCATGCGTCCTGGTCGTCCAGCCGCTGGCGACTGGTGACCTCGCATGGATTCGACGGGGACTATCAGGGTTCGGCCTTCTCGCTGGGCGTCGGAGTGATCGCCGAGAAGGACGGAGCGATGGAGCGCGGCGGCGAGAGCCGCTCGACCCGGCATCTGTCGGACCTGCCGGGCGCCGAAATCATCGGGCGAACGGCCGGCGAACGCGCCGCAGCCCGGACCGGGGCGCGCAAGATCGCCTCGACCACCGCCCCCGTCATCTTCGACAACCGCATGGCCGGCCAGATCGTCTCGCCGGCGATCGGCGCGATTTCGGGGCCGTCGATCGCGCGCGGCACCTCCTTCCTGAAGGACCGGATGGGCCAGAGGGTGTTCGCCGAAGGCGTCACCCTGATCGACGATCCGTTCCGGCCGCGCGGCCTGGGATCGACCCCGTTCGACGATGAGGGCGTCGCGGTCGAACGGCGCGCCCTGTTCGACGACGGGGTGCTGACCACCTGGCTGCTGAACAGCGCCTCGGCCCGGCAGTTGGGGCTGGAGTCCACCGGCCACGCCTCGCGCGGCCTGGCGGGATCAGCGGGGGTTTCGACCCACAACCTGCACATGGAGCCGGGCGAGCGGGATCTGGCGGGACTGATGGCCGATGCAGGGACCGGACTTCTGGTCACCTCCATGTTCGGGCCGTCGCTGAACGGAAACACCGGCGACTGGTCCGCCGGGGTGTCGGGCTTCTGGTTCGAGAACGGCGCGATCGCCTATCCGGTCAATGAGGTGACCGTGGCGGGCAAGCTGCCCGACCTTTATCTGCGGCTGGTTCGGGGCTCGGACCTGGAGTTCCGAGGCAGTTTCAACGTGCCGAGCCTGATGTTCGACGCGGTGGCCATAGCCGGAAAATGACGGACCTGGACGCCGACCTCGAACTGATCCGCCAGGCCGCGCTCGACGCCGGCGCCTTGGCGCTCGCCGAACGTGAGGCGGGGCTGAAGGTTGAGGCGAAGGTCGGCGGTTCGCCCGTGACCAGCGGCGACCTGGCGGTGGACGCCATGCTGAAGGACCGTCTGCAGGCCGCCCGCCCCGACTATGGCTGGCTGTCGGAGGAGACGGCGGATTCGTCCGAGCGCCTGTCCAAATGCCGGATTTTCGTGGTGGATCCGGTGGACGGCACGGTGGCCTATATGAAGCGCCAACCCTGGTGGTGCACCCCTATCGCCGTGGTCGAGGACGGCCAGGTGGTCGCCGCCGTCATCCATGCGCCGGAGGTTCAGGAAACCTATGCGGCGGTTCGGAACGGCGGCGCCTGGCGCAACGGCGCCCCGGTGCGGGCCTCGGACGTGGACACGCTGGACGACGCCTCGGTGCTGGGCGACGCGCGGATGATCGAGGGGCCGCACTGGGACGAGCCCTGGCCGCCCCTGCGGTTCTCAAAGCGCAACGCCCTGGCCTATCGGATGGCTCTGGTCGCCGCCGGCGCCTTCGACGCCGCCCTGGCCCTGACGCCGAAATGGGATTGGGACGTGGCGGCGGGCAGTCTGATCGCCGAAGAGGCGGGAGCGCGCGTCACCGACCACCACGGCCGCCCCTGGCGGTTCAACCGGGCCGATCCACGCCAGGCCAGTCTGGTCTGCGCCGCCCCGGCCCTGCATCCGCTGATCATACGGCGCTGTAAAAACGTGCCGCTTTCGACCTGAAACCTAGGCGGCCGGCTCTTCATGCAGGTCGAGCCGACGCTGAATACGGCCCACATCGTCTCGCATTCGGTCCAGAGACACCTGGAGGCGAGCGTCAGTCTCCGCCAACCCGGCGATATCGCGCCGCACGGACGTCAGCCCGATTTCGACGCCGGAGACCCGTTCCTTCAACTCACGCAGATCAAGCGCCAGCGTATCGATCTTGGCGTCGATCCGCCGCAGGAACACCAGCGTCAGATTTTCCGGATCACTGCTCATGACCGCATAATGCCCCAAGCTGCGATGACGGGCAAACGGGAGCGCGGCTGTAAAAACGTGCCGCTTTCGACGTAAGGCAGGGTCTGAAAACCCCGTCATACATTGATCCTTAGCCGTTCTCGGCCTATGCCCCGGCCAGAGCCCCACCCGAGCCTTTCAAGGACATCCGATGGTCGACCAATCCTCCGTCCCCACGCAACTGCTGCACCTGGTCATCGGCGGCGAACTGCGCCACCCGAAGGAGCCCGTCTTCCGCGACCTGTCCCAGGTCGAGTTCGTCGGCGCCTACGGCAGCTATGACGAAGCCAAGAAGGCCTGGAAGGCGCGCGCCCAGGCGACCGTGGACAACGCCCATATGCGCTATTTCATCCTGCACGCCCACAAGCTGATCGACCCGCGCGGCGACGCGGCCTGAGTGCGACGTCAGGGAGCGGGAACCCGTTCCCTGACACGGACGCTGAACGACCGTGATCAACCTGGAACCCCAACAGATTTTTCAACTGGTCAGCCTGCTGGCTGTCCTGGCCCTGTTCAGCTTTTCGCTGCGAGGCCACATCGGCTATGCGCGCTGGTTCAAGCGGTGGGAGGCCGAACGCAAGGCGCGACGGGACGCCGAACTGGCCGCCGAGGCGCGCCAGGCCGGCGAAGACGACGAAAGACCGAAGACCGGCCCCTGGGGCTGACGGTGTCGGCCCCTACTCCCGCCTCAGCAGCTTTTCGGTCAGCAGCGTGCCCCACCAGCCGGCCTTGAACTCCGCGCGGATGGCCTTGGGGTCGTAGTCGGGACTGTCGACCCAGTCGATGAAGCTGACGCCCTGCGGCTCGACCTCGTTCACGTACTTCTCCAGCGTATAGTCCAGGACGCCGGTCAGCCCTTCGCGCAAGTGAAGATATTTCTTCGACAACTGCTTCATGGCGACCGATATGGGCTCGCCCAGATGGAAGTGGCGATAGAAGACCGCCATCATCCCCGCACGATCGGCGCCGGACTTGCAGTGGATCAGGACCGGATAGTCGATGGTCTTGAACAGGTCGCGCGCCCGGTGAATGCGATCCCTCTGCGGCGGGTCGCGCGAGTCAAGCGGCGCGTCGATCAAGGTCAGACCCAACCGCCGGCAGGCCTCCTTCTCCAGCCAGTAATAGCCCTCGTCCCGCTCGCCCCGCAGATTGATGACGGTCTTGACCCCCTTGGACTTCCAATAGGCCAGTTGGCGCGGCGACGGCTGGTTGGTGCGGACAAGGTCCGGCCCCAGCCAGTGGGCGTTGGAGAAGACCAGGCGCAGAAAGGCGTGATCCGCCCAGAAATAATGCCAATGGGCCCGGAAACGGCCCATTGCGGTCGAAAGGTCAAAGCGCGCCATGGCCGCCAGATAGCGATCCGGGGCCGCCGCGTCATCCTCCGCTTGCAACCGGGGCCGTCGCCGCCCCGTCTTGCGGCGCCCGACCCTCGATCCAGAAGATGAAGATCGAGGCTCCGACGATCAGGGCGGCGCCCGGCCAGAACCAGATCGAGGGCGTCTGTCCCAGCAGAAGCCAGCCGACCAGGCCGGCCAGCGGCGCCTTCAGATCGGCGAAGGGCTGCAGATAGGCCGCGTCGGCCAGCCGGTAGGCGAAGGCCAGCAGATATTGCGCCGCCGCCGTCAGGCCGCCCAGGGCCAGCAACAGAAGCAGGCCCGCACCCTGAGGCAGGGCGAAGGGCAGGTCCGTCGCCACCCCGGCCGGCAAGGCGAAGGCGAAGGCGTTCGCCAGCAACAGAAGCGCCAGATGGTTGGGCGTGATCAGGACCAGCAGGGAGAGGGTCAGGGTCTCGGGCGTCTCCTCCCTCGCCAGCCAGCGGGTCATCACATCGGTGACGGCCCACAGGGCGGCGGCCAGGACCGGGGTCAGGGCGGCCCACCCCAGGCTTTCGGACCCGACCCCCGAAACGATCACGGCGCCGAGGAAGCCGACCATGGCCGCGACGATCCGGGGGCTCGACACCCGCTCGCCCAGACACAGGGTCGAGCCGATGATGACGAACAGGGGGCCGGTCGCCAGCAGGGTCACCATCTGCCAGATCGGCACGCCCGAGGCGAAGCCGTAGACGAAGACATGGACGCCCAGGGCCGAGGCGAAGGCGCGGATCAGATGGGCCAGAGGACGGCGCGTCCTCAGCCTGTTCAGGCCGATCCGCAGAACGATGGGCAGCATCAGGACCGAGGCGATCAGATACTGCCAGAAGGCCATTCCGGTCGAACTCATGCCGAACCGTTGGGGCAAAAGGGATTGCAGGATATTGCCGCAGGCGAAGACGAGACTGGCCGACAGCATCAACAGCGCCCCCAAGGCGGGGGCGCGAAGCGAAGACGAGGAAATCTGGTTCAATTGGTCGTCCTTTCCGTAACCAGTTTTCCAGGGTTACGGGCGACGACGCGCCGCGCCCGCCGCTCAAGCAAGAGCGACGCACGCCGCGAGGCGTTGGGTCCCGTTCTCTTTCATCCGGACTATACCGTCGGCCCCGGAATCGCACCGGATCTGCTGACCTCCCCAAGCGGGGGGAGCGCTCGCGGGCTTGGCGTCGCCGCCTTACCGCCGGTGGGGAATCGCACCCCGCCCTGAGAACACCGCAGGCGAACCTGCCCGCCCTACTTAGAAAGGGGCCGCTTGATCTTCAACCACCTGGGCGTTCAGGCGTTCAGACATCCAAGCTCCTCACCCCGAAAGGCCGCCATGAAGATCTTCGCCGCCGTCATCGCCGTCGCCTTGCCGGGCGGCGCCGTCGCCCAGAGCACGCCGCCTGAAGACCCGTCCCTGATCGCCTATCTGCAACAGCGCGCCGGCGAGGCGGCGGACACGACCCGCTACACCGCCGCCCTCACCCCCGACGGCAAGACGGCTTTGGTCTATCTGACCGGACCGGCCTGGTGCGGATCGGGCGGATGCCGCCTGCTGATTCTGGACCGCGACGGGTCCTCCTATCGCTCGGTCGGCGAGATCAGCGTGGCCCGCGCGCCCATTCGTCTTCTGGAACGCGAGGATCACGGCCGGCGCGCTCTGGGCGTGCAAGTGGCGGGCGGCGGGATCATCCAGGGCTATGAGGCCGCCGTGCCGTTCGACGGGCGACGCTACGCCTCCAATCCGACCGTCCCCCCGGCGATGAGGATCGATGATGCCCCGGGCGAAACCCTGATCCGGGCCGACGAGGCGGGGCGTCCGCTGACGCCGGCGCCTGACAAGCCTTGACTTGAGGGGCGGCTCAGACGACCGAAGGGCCGATGAGCGAGCCCGCCCCCTCCATGCCCCTGCGCGCCCTGCTGGCGCGGATCTGGCGTGACTATCTGAGCAGCCGCAAGGGATCTTTGATCCTGTCGATCCTGTGCGCCGCCACGACAGGTCTGCTGACGGCGGCCCTGCTGAAGCTGCTGGAGCCGGCGGTGAACGGCCTGTTCCTCGGCGGCGACCAGCCGATCGTCCTGTTCGGCCGTTTCCGCTTCCCGGCGGACGAGGCCCTGATCGTCATCCCCGCCGCCATTCTGACGGTGGCGGTGGTGCGGACCCTGGCGGCCCTGGGGCAGGCCGCCCTGGTCAATCGACTGGGCCATACGATCGTCGGCGACATCCAGATCCGCCTGTTCGGCGCCATGATCCGCGCCGATCTGGCCCGACTGCGCAGCCAGCATTCGGGCGGCTTCGTCTCCTCGGTCCTGTTCGACGCCAATCTGGTGCGCGAGGCCTTCACCTCGGGCGTGGTCAACTACACCCAGAACCTGCTGACCCTGATCGCGGTGCTGATCTATATGGGGATCATTGATTGGCAGCTGACCATGGTGGTCCTGCTGGGCGTGCCCCTGGTGGCCCTGGTGCTGCGCCGGTTCGGGCGAAGGACGCGCAAGGCCGCCGTCGGCGCCATGGCCGAGACCGAGAACCTGTCCACCGCCCTGATGGAGAATCTGGACGGGGTTCGCCTGATCAAGATCGAGAACCGCGAGGCGGCCGAGCAGGATCGCGTGGCCGAGGTGGTGGCCCGTCGCCAGCGCCACGTCATCAAGGGCGCCAACGCCCGCGCCTTCGCCGGCCCGTCCAGCGATCTGGTCGCCTATGTCGTCGTCGCCGCCGTCATGGCCTATGCCGGATGGCGGGCCCAGTCGGGCGAGATGACGGTGGGCGGGTTCGCCGCCTTCATCGGCCTGTTGCTGGCGGCCGGCCAGTCGCTGCGCCAGGTCACGAACCTGGCCACGGTGATGAGCGAAGGCTTCACCGCCGCGCGTCGCCTGTTCGCCGCCCTGGACATCGAGCCGGAAATCCGTGAGGCGGCCGACGCCGAGACCCTGCCGTCCGGCCCGGTCGAGGTGGCGCTGGATCAGGTGTCCTTCGCCTATGCGGGGACGGACGCCCCGACCCTGGACGCCGTCTCCCTGCGGGTCGCGCCGGGCGAGACGGTCGCCCTGGTCGGCCCCTCCGGCGGCGGCAAGAGCACCATCCTCAGCCTGTTGCCGCGCTTCTATGACGTCACGGCCGGGGCGGTGCGGCTGAACGGGATGGATATCCGTCAGGTGCGGATCAGCGATCTGCGCGACCACATCGCCCTCGTGACCCAGGAGCCCTTCCTGTTCGACGACACCATCGCCGCCAACATCGCCTATGGCCGGCCGGGCGCGACGCAAGCCCAGATCGAGGACGCCGCGCGATCCGCCGCCGCCCATGACTTCATCACGAGCCTGCCGGACGGTTACGCCACCCGTGCGGGCGAGGCGGGCCTGCGCCTTTCGGGGGGGCAGCGCCAGCGGATCGCCATCGCCCGCGCCTTCCTGAAGGACGCGCCGATCCTGCTGCTGGACGAGGCGACCAGCGCCCTGGACACCGAGAGCGAGGCCCTGGTCCAGGCGGCGCTGGAGCGGTTGATGGAGGGGCGCGCCACCCTGATGATCGCCCACCGTCTGTCCACCGTCAGGAACGCCGACCGCATCTATGTGATCGAGGCCGGGCGGGTGGTCGAGGAAGGGACGCATGACGCCCTGGTGGCCCGTGGCGGACTCTACGCCCGCCTGGCCCGGCAACAGTCGCTGGACGGAACCCCGGCGGTCGAGGCCGTCGCGTGAGGCCGCTGCGCAATCCGATCATCCAGTCCGCCCTGGCCTGGACCCTGGCCAAATGGATGCAGGTCTGTTTCGCCACCATCCGCTGGACCCATGAGAACCAGCAGGCGGCCGAGGCTGTCTGGGCGCAGGGCGGCGGGGTTCTGTGCGTCTTCTGGCATTCGCGCATTGGCCTGTCGCCCGCCTGCTGGCCGCTGGACCGAGCCCAGCCGGCCAAGGCCCTGATCTCTCTGTCGGCCGACGGGGAGTTCATCGCCAAGGCGGTGGCGCGCCAGGGCTTTCCCGCCGTGCGCGGCTCATCGGCCAATAAGGACAAGGCGCAGAAGGCCAAGGGCGGCTCCCAGGCCCTGCGCGACGGGCTGAAGCAGCTCAAGGTCGGCGCCCTGGCCATCACCCCGGACGGCCCGCGCGGCCCGGTCAACATCATGGCCGAGGGCCTGCCGCTGATGGCGAAACTGTCCGGCGCCCCTGTCCTGTTCATCGGCCTGTCCTGCAATCCGGCGATCCGGCTGAACAGCTGGGATCGAGCGGTCCTGCCCCTGCCGTTCGGCAAGGGCGCCATTGTCTGGGATCGGGCCGACTATCCCGAGGGAGCCGACATGGCCCAGGTGACGCGCGACTGGACGGCGCGGCTGAATGCGGTCGAGGCGCGGGCGGATGCGATCACGGGTTTGAAGCCGTGACGCCCCTGCCCCTGCTGGCCTATCGGCTGCTGACCCGCGCCCTGGAGCCCCTGGCGCCGCGCCTGCTGGACGCCCGCGCCGCAAGAGGCAAGGAGGACCCCGCGCGTGTCGATGAACGGATGGGCTTTACCCGGATCGAACGGCCCGAGGGCGACCTGGTCTGGCTGCACGGCGTCAGCGTGGGCGAGACCCTGTCCCTGCTGCCCCTGGTCGAACGGTTCGTAAAGGCGCGGCCGGATCTGACGGTTCTGGTGACGTCGGGCACGGTGACGTCCGCCCGGATTCTTGAGGACCGGCTGCCGAAGGGGGTGATCCACCAATATGCGCCGGTGGACGGACCGGGCGCGGTCGGCCGTTTCCTGGATCACTGGCGGCCTGGGCTGGCGGTCTTCGTCGAGAGCGAACTATGGCCCAATCTGCTGCTGGAGGCCCACCGGCGCGGGGTGAAGCTGGCCCTGGTCAGCGCCCGCATCACCGACAAGACGGTCGAGGGCTGGCGCCGGTTTCCGGCCTCGGCTCAGGCGGTGACGCGCGCCTTCGACCTTGTCCTGCCCCAGGACGCCGCCTCCGCCGAGCGGCTGGAGCGGATGGGCGCCTGTATCGACGGCCTGGTCAATCTGAAGCTGGCGGGCGAGCCCCTGCCCCATGATACGGCCGCCTTCAGCCGTCTGAGCGCCGCCATCGGCGACCGGCCCGTCATCGTCGCCGCCAGCACCCATGAGGGCGAAGAGATCGCCATCGTCCGCGCCCTGGACAAGCTGAGCGAGCGCGTCTGCCTGATCCTGCTGCCGCGCCACCCCGAGCGCGGTCCCTTGATCGCGGAGGCCCTGCACCGGGACGGCGCAGCCTTCGCCATGCGCTCGCGGGGCGAGACCATCGGGCGCGACACGGACGTCTATCTGGCCGACACCTTGAACGAGATGGGGCTGTTCCTGCGTCTGGCCGATGTGGTGGTGATGGGCGGCTCCTTCGCTCCGGCCCTGGGCCTGCCGGCGGTCGGCGGTCACAATCCGCTGGAGCCCGCGCGGCTGGGGCGGCCCGTCGTGACGGGACCGGACGCCTCCAACTGGGCCAGCGTGACGGCGGCCTTGGCCCAGTCGGGCGGGCTGATCCCCGTCCAGGCGCCTTGGGACCTGCCCCAGGCGATAGGCCCCCTGTTGGCCGATCCGGCGGCGGCAAAGGCCATGGGCGAGCGCGCCCGCCGCGCGGCGGCCGAGGCGGGCGGGGATCTGGAGCGGCTGTGGTCCTGGCTCGCTCCGCTTACGCCGCAGAAGAGACCCCGGCGATGAAGCTGAACACGCCCCGCTGGTGGTATGTGCGCGACCGCGATCACGCCCGGATGACACGCACCCTGTTGAAGCCGCTGGGCTGGATCTGGGCTGGGGTGACGGCGCGGCGCATCGCGCGCACCGTTCCCCTTGATCCCGGCTGCGCGGTGATTTCGGTCGGCAATCTGACGGTCGGCGGATCGGGCAAAACGCCGGTTGCGCGCGAGGCGCTGCGGCTGCTGCGCGCGGCGGGGGTGGAGGCGCAGGGCCTGTCGCGCGGCTATGGCGGGCGGCTGGAAGGGCCGGTCCGCGTCGATCCCGCCTTGCATACGGCCGAGGACGTCGGCGACGAACCCCTGATGCTGACCAGGGACGCGCCGGTCTGGATTTCACGAGATCGGGTCGCCGGCGCCGAGGCGGCCGTTACGGACGGGGCCGACGCCCTGGTGCTGGACGACGGACACCAGAACCCCGCCTTGAAGAAGACCGTCAGCCTGATCGTCGTGGATGGAGAGACCCGCGGCGATGAATGGCCGTTCGGGGACGGCTCGGTCTTTCCGTCCGGCCCGATGCGCGAGCCTTTGAAAGCGGGGCTGGCGCGCGCCGACGCCGTTGTGGTGATGCTGCCGACCGATCTGGAGACAGCCGATCCTGAACTGCTGGCGGTCTTCGATGGTCTGCCGATCTATCTCGCGAGACTGACGCCGCAGGGTCCGCACCCGACCGGCCCACAGGTCGGCTTCGCCGGCATCGCCAAGCCGTGGAAGGTCGAGCGGTCGCTGAAGGCGGCGGGCTGCGATCTGGTCGACTTCGTCCCGTTCCCCGACCATGCGGCCTACAGCGACAAGGATATGGCGTTCTTGAAAGATCGGGCGGCGGTCTTTCAGGCCGGCCTTGTCACCACGGAAAAGGACTGGGTGCGGCTGACGCCCGATCAGCGCGCGCATGTGACCGCCTGGCCCGTCGTCGCCCGGTTTGAGGATGAGGCCGGCTTCGCCGCCTTCCTGGTCGAGAAGATCAGGGCCGACCGGATTCAGTCGGCGCGATAGACGACCCCGCCCTTCATCACGAACTTCATACGCTCCAGTTCGGCGACGTCGCTCAGGGGATCGCCCGAGACGGCGACGATGTCGGCCGGCATGCCCGGCGCGATCCGCCCGGCCTCGCTGGAGATGCGCAGATGTTCGGCGGCGCCGACCGTGGCGGCCTGGACGGCCTCCAGCGGAGTCAGGCCGGCGCGGACCAAGAGGGCGAACTCCTTGGCGTTGTCGCCGTGGGCGGACACGCCGCTGTCGGTGCCGAAGGCGATTTTGACGCCGCCTTGGTGGGCGCGGCGCGCCATCTCCAGCATCTTCGGCCCCGCCTCCAGCGCCTTGGCGGTCTGGGCGGGAGTGAAGAAATTGTCGGGCCCGGAGGCGACGCGCGCGACGAAATCCCCCGCCAGCAGGGTCGGCACGAGCCAGGCGCCGTTCTGCTTGAACAGGCGGATCGACTGGTCGTCCAGATAGGTGCCGTGTTCGATGGAATCGCCGCCGGCGCGCAGGAAGGCGTTGATGCCGTCGACGCCGTGAGCGTGGGCCGTGACCTGACGGCCCATCCGGTGGGCGCTTTCGACGATGGCGGTCAGTTCGGGATCGCTGAACTGCTGGTTCAGACCGGCGGCGGTGTTGGACAGACCCCGCCGGTGGCCGTGATCTTGATGATGTCGGCGCCGGCGCGGATCTGGGTGCGGACCGCGCGCATACAGTCTTCCGGTCCCGAACAGACGCTTTCCGGCGACAGCAGGTGCAGGACGTCGGCGCGGAAGCCGTTGGCGTCGCCATGGCCGCCGTGAACCGACACGGCCGAACCCGCCGCAATGATGCGCGGCCCCGGCACGTCGCCCGCCTTCACCGCCTCGCGCAGGGCGAAGATCGCTTCGTTGTCGGCCCCGAGATCGGCGACGGTGGTGAAGCCCGCCATCAGGGTGCGGCGCGCATAGCGGGCGCCGACCATGGCCTGGGCGGCCTCAGACTGGGTCACCTCCTCCAGCCGCGAATTGGGGTTTTGCTGGCCGGTCAGGTGGACGTGGCTGTCGATCAGACCCGGCAAAACGAATGAGTCCCGCAGGTCGATGACCCGGCCTTGCGCCGCATCTCCGACGAAGCCGTCGCGAATATCGACGACTTGGTTCCCGCTGATCACGAGAGTTTTACTGCGCTGCACAACGCCGTTCGACGGATCGGCCAGCAGCCGCCCCGCCTCGACGAAGGTGACCACACGGGGTCCAGAATGTCCAACGACTGCGGGGGTTTGCTGAGCCGCCGTCGCCGAAGCGGACGCCAGCAGCACCGACAAAGCCAGGATCAAACGCTTCATTGATCGCCCTCCCGCGACGCCTCGCCGCAAAATCGCCCCACAAGGCTCAGGTTGCCTCGGTCGTAACGGTTTGAAACAAACACCTCCGAAGACAAACCGCAACGAGGGCGTCGCATGCGGCTTTCGAGACGAGGACTCATTCTGGGCGGCTCGGCCATGCTGGCGGGGTGCGCCAGCGCCAGCGCCACGGCCCCCGTGACCACGGCGGCGCTCCAGCCCGTCGCGGCCCCGGTGGTCGTTCCCCCGGTTCAGACCGTCAGCGTGACCCCGCCGCCGCTGGATCCTCGCGGCGCCGTTCCGAAAGATCTGATGGACCGGGCCATGGCGGCCCTGGACATCCACCACCGCAAACTCCCCCTGCGTGACCGGATGTATCTGGTCGATTTCAAGAAGTTCTCGGGCGACGAGCGGCTGTACGAGGTCGATCTGATCGCAGGCGAGGTCAAGGTGCTGCGGACCTGCCACGGCCGGGGCTCCGACCCCGACCATTCCGGCTATGCGCGCCGCTTTTCCAACACGCCCGATTCCAACATGTCCTCGATCGGCGCCTACGCCACGGCCGGCGCCAGCTGGGGTAAGCAGCAGGGGCCGAACGTCCTGCTGGACGGGCTGGAATACACCAATGACAAGGCCCGCGAACGCGCCATCATCGTTCACGGCGCCGACTACGCCGACCCGGACTTCCTGGCGCGCGAAGGCAAGCTGGGCCGCAGCTACGGCTGTTTCTCGGTGGCCCATACCGACTTGCCGGAGCTGCGCGAGCGGATGGGCGAAGGCCGGCTGCTGTTCGCCTGGGCGTAAGGCCTATCCCTCGGGCCGTCGGGCCGAGTGGCGGATGGTGATTATGCGAATCTCGCTGGGCAGGATGGCGTAGCGGATCACATAGGGGCGGATCGAGACCGCCTCGCGAAGCCCATGGCGTATTTGCCTGCCGCGATCCGGAAAGGCGCTCAGACTTTCGGCCAGATCGATCAGGCGAACCGCCAGGCGGATCGCCGCCGGCGGGCTGAAACCTTGCACATAGGACTGTATGGCGATCAGGTCTTCCCGAGCTTGCTCGGTCCAGACTACTCGCCGCATTTCGGCGGCGGGAGCGGATTGTCCGTTCCCCAAGACAGAAGCCACCGCTTTACGGCTTCATGGCTCACGACCCGCCCGGCCTCGGCGTCGGCGAGACCACGCAGGGTCGCCGCCTCGTCCGCCGCGTCGTCGGCGATGTCGAAGACGCCCGGCTCGTCGTCATCTTCGTGGTACGCGGGATCAGCCATGGCGCGAGCCTACCACACCCAGCCGATACGGTCAGCCCCGCTCCAGCGCCCGCCAGCCGATGTCGGAGCGGTTGAAGCCGCCGGGCCAGTCGATCTTCTTGATGGCGTCGTAGGCGCGTTCGCGGGCCTGGGCGATGTCGTCGCCTTCGGCGCAGACGTTCAGGACGCGGCCGCCGGCGGCGCACAGCTGGCCGTCGTCGCGACGCTTGGTGCCGGCGTGGAAGACCTGGACATGGGGACCGAAGTCCTGATCGGCGCCGCGGATGATCGAGCCTTCCAGCGGACTGTCGGGATAGCCCTTGGCCGCCATGACGACGCAGATGACCGTCTGAGGCTTGAACGCCGGCGCCGGCAGGCCGGAGACGTCGCCACGCGCGCAAGCCAGCAGATAGGGAACGATGTCCCCGGCCATGCGCATCATCAGCACCTGGCATTCCGGGTCGCCGAAGCGGGCGTTGAACTCGACCACCTTGGGTCCGTCGGTCGTGGCCATCAGCCCGGCGTAGAGGACGCCGCGATAGGGGGCGCCCTCCTCGGCCATCTTGCGGATGGTGGGCTGAACGATGCGTTCGTCAGCCTGCTGGACCAGGTCGGCGGTGAAGACCGGGGCCGGTGAATAGGCGCCCATGCCGCCGGTGTTGGGTCCGGTGTCGCCGTCGAAGGCGCGTTTGTGGTCCTGGGCGCCGCCGAACAGGACAGCCTGTTTGCCGTCGCACAGGGCGAAAAGGGAGCCTTCCTCGCCGTCCATGAACTCTTCGATCACCACGCGGGCGCCGGCGGCGCCGAAGCGGCCGCCCAGCATGCGCTCGACCTCGGCCTCGGCGTCGGCGCGATCCGGGCTGATGGCCACGCCCTTGCCGGCGGCCAGGCCGTCGGCCTTGATGACATAGGGCGGCTGGAAGGCGTCGAGCGCGGCCTTGGCCTCCTGAACCGTCTCATAGACGCCGTAGCCGGCGGTGGGGATGGAATGACGCTCCAGGAAGGCCTTGGAAAAGGCCTTGGACGTCTCCAGCTGCGCGGCCTTGGCGGTGGGGCCGAAACAGGGGATGCCGGCGGCGGCCAGCCGGTCCGCCACACCGGCCGCCAGGGCGACCTCCGGCCCGACCACCACCAGGTCCGCCTTGATCTCGCGCGCCAGGGCCGCCAGGCCCTCGGCGTCGTCAGCCTTGACCGGACGAAGCTCGCACACGGCCTCGATCCCAGGATTGCCGGGCGCGGCGACAAGGCGGGTGACCAACGGCGACTGGGCGATCTTCCAGGCCAGGGCGTGTTCACGCCCACCCGATCCGACGAGGAGAATGTTCATAAGGTGGGCAATGACCGCACCGCGCGAGGCGGTCAAGCGGCGGGCGTCCGCGATGTCGCCTCTTCCTTTGAAACGGGTGCGAAAACGATCCGCCTCGGGCTAGAGTGGGGTCATGAGCGACGACTCCTATGTGTTCGAAGGCCCAGCCGAGGCCGCCGCCCCGCGCGACAACAATCCGCCCCTGTCGATCTCGGAACTGTCCTTTGCCCTGAAGCGGACGCTGGAGGAGCGATTCGGCCACGTCCGGCTGAGGGGCGAGGTGTCCAAGGTCAATCGTCACGCCTCGGGCCATGTCTATCTGACCCTGAAGGACGACAAGTCGGCCATCGACGGGGTGATCTGGAAGGGGGCGGTGCGCGGCCTGGGGGTCCAGCCGGAGGCGGGACTGGAGGTCATCGTCACCGGGAAGATCACCTCGTATCCGGCGCGGTCCTCGTACCAGATCGTGATCGAGACCATGGAGGCGGCTGGGGCCGGCGCCCTGCTGGCCCAGTTGGAGCGGCTGAAGCTTCGCCTGCGCGAAGAGGGCCTGTTCGAGCCGGGGCGCAAGAAGCCCCTGCCCCAGTTCCCGCGCGCAATCGGCGTGATCACCAGCCCGACCGGGGCGGTGATCCGCGACGTCCTGCACCGAATCGCCGAACGCTGGCCGTGCCGGGTGATCGTCTGGCCCGTGGTGGTCCAGGGCGAGGCGGCGTGCGGCCAGGTGTCGAACGCCATTCGCGGCTTTGATGCGATGACGCCCGACGGACCCATCCCCCGGCCGGATCTGCTGATCGTGGCGCGCGGCGGGGGGTCGGTTGAGGACCTGTGGTGCTTCAACGACGAGGGGCTGGCCCGCACGGTGGCGGCGGCGCGGATTCCGATCATCTCGGCCGTGGGACACGAGACGGACACCACCCTGATCGACTTCGTCTCGGATCGGCGCGCGCCGACGCCCACGGGGGCGGCCGAGATGGCCACGCCTGTGCTGGCCGACCTGAGATACGCCGTCGCCGACCTGGATCGACGGCTGGTGCTGGCGGGCGGGCGGCTGATCGAGGATCGGCGGACCCGGCTGCGCGCCGTGGCGCGCGGACTGCCCTCCCGGCCGGAGGACCTGACAGCCCTGGCGCAACAGAGGCTGGACCATGTGTCCAGCCGTCTGGGCTCAGGCCTGCAACGCAACATCGCCCTTCACGAACGCCATCTGGCCGTGACCGGCGGAAAGTTGAGCCCCGGGCTGCTGCGGACCCGGATCGAGCGGGGTCAGGATCGACTGCGCGGCGCGGGGGACCGGCTGGGGGCGGCGCTTCAGGCGGGTGTCGCGCGCGGCGAGCGACGGCTGTTGCAGATCGGCGGCCGCCTGTCGCCCGAACCGCTGCACCGCCGCCTGGACCAGCGCCAGGCCAGGCTGGACGCGGTCTCCGCGCGCCTGGACGGCGTCATCCCCCGTCGACTGGACGGCGACCGAGCCCGGCTGAGCGCCCTGTCCCGCGCCCTGGCGACGCTTGATCCCAGCCGCCCCAAACCCGGCTTCGCCCGGGTCGAGCGCGCCGACGGCGGCTGGATCACCGCAGCGGCGGAGCTGGAGTCGGGCCAGACCGTCCGACTGGTGTTCGGCGACGGCGCGCGCGAGGCCGTCATCGACGGCGCGTCGCAGACCCCTTCGCCGGCGCCGCCCTCTGCGACGCCCCAGTCGAAGCCCCAGTCGACCCCACGACCGACGCCTCGGCCCAAGCCACCGGCGCCGGACCAGGGCGACCTCTTCTGACGTCCGGTCCCGCTTTTCCGCTTCGCGCCTGAGCCGCTTCCTGCTAACCGCCGCCGCATGAAGATCCCCCGCATCGCCTTCGCCGCCTATGGCTTCGCCCTTCTGATCATCGTCCTGGACCAGCTGACCAAGGCCTGGATACTGAGCCTTCCGGACGTGGCCTCGATCGAGCAAATCCCCGTCGGCTATGTCTTCGCCGAGGTCTTCCCGCCGATCCTGCGATTCACCTTCGTCCAGAACACCGGCGTCAGCTTCGGCCTGTTCGGCGGGGGCGAAGCGCGCTGGGGTCTGACCATCTTCTCCGTCCTGGTCTCGGGCGCCCTGGCCTGGTGGGCGACGCGGGCCGATCGTCGCCTGCTGATCACCGCCATCGGCCTGGTGATCGGCGGCGCCCTGGGCAATGTGATCGACCGGGTGCGGTTCGGCTATGTGGTCGACTTCATCGACGTTTCGGGCACAGGCGTCTTTCCCTGGGTGTTCAACGTCGCCGACAGCGCCATTACCATCGGCGTCGTCCTTCTGATCATCGACAGCTTCCTGTCCGACCGGGCCTCCAAGGCCTGAAAACGGCTGCAAGGTTGGCGCGGCCCCCGAAAAGTCGTAATCACCCCGTCTTCACTATGCCAACAGCGCCCGCAGAGGCGTTCCGTGCATCAGCCGATCGAGCCTGAACCCATGCGTATCCGCAGCGTCGCCGTCCTGACCCTCGCCGCCTCAGCCGCCCTCGCCGTTTCGGCCTGCGGCAGCCTCAAGCAAGGCATCGGCCTGACAAAGGTCGTGCCGGACGAGTTCGTGACCGTCTCCACCGCGCCGCTCAGCGTGCCGCCGGAATACGGCCTGCGTCCGCCTGCGCCCGGCCAGCCCCGCCCGCAGGAGCTGGCGCCCGAAAGCGCCGCCCGTCAGATCCTGCTGGGTCAGCGTCAGGCCGTCACCCGCACCCCCGGCGAACAGGTCCTGGTGGCCCAGGCCGGCGCCGATCAGGCCGACCCCCTGGCCCGCTACGTCGTCGACGACGAGTTCGGCGACATCGCCCACAAGGACGAAAGCTTCGCCAACCGCGTGATGTTCTGGCGCAAGGACGACGCCTCGACCCAGGCGGCCACCACCCGCCAGACCGCCGAGGGCCAGCAGACGATCGACGCCTCGACCGAGGCCGCCCGGCTTCAGGCCCTGACGGGCGGGCGCCAGGCCATCACCATCACCCCGCGTCGCAGCGGCGGTTTCAAACTGCCGGGTCTGTAAACCGGTCGAACCCTTGTCGGACGCCGGCTGCGGCGTTGGTCTTTTCGCTGTCGGAAATCATTTGATGCGTCGCCTGCTCACCGCCCTGGCCGCCGTTTCCATCGCGGCCTCCGTCCTGCCTGTCGCCGCCGAGGCGCAGCAACGTCAGCGTCAACGCGGTTCCAGCGGACAGCAGGCGGACGGGTCGGAGAATGCGCCGTCCACCCGCGCGCCCCGGATCGCGCCCCTGCGCCGCCGCGCCAACGCCGGCCCCTGCCCCTTCGTCAAGGTGCTGTACGACGCCGCCCGCTATGTGGAGCTGGAAGGCGGTCGCGCCGCCATCGCCAACGTCGGCTACACCGGCGAGATCGAAGGCGTCTCGGCCGATTGCGAATATCGCGAAGCCGATCCGATCCGGCTGGACATGGACATCCTGTTCCAGCTGGGCCGCGGCGCCCAGGCGACCGAGGACCAGAAGACCTATCGTTACTGGGTCGCGGTGACGGAACGGAACAGCGCGGTCCTGGCCAAGGAATATTTCGACCTGCCGGTGAAGTTCGACGGATCGCGCACCGCCTCGGTCCACGAACAGCGGACCATCATCATTCCCCGCGCCGAGGCCACAACCAGCGGCGGCAATTTCGAAGTTCTGATCGGGTTCGACGTCACGCCCGAAATGGCCGAGTTCAACCGGTCCGGCAGCCGCTTCCGCGTCAACGCCGGAGCCGCCCAAGCCTCTGCGCCGAGCCAGTAATGTCTGATCTGACGACCGTCCTCAGCGAAGCGGTCGCCGCCGCCTTCGCCGCCGAAGGCGTGGAGCCGGCCCTCGCTCGCGTCACCCCGTCCGACCGGCCGGATCTGGCCGACTTTCAGTCGAACGGCGCCCTGGCCGCCGCCAAGGCGTTGAAGGCCAATCCGCGCGAACTGGCCGGCAAGATCGCCGAGCGGCTGGGCGCCGATCCGCGTTTCACCTCGGTCGAGGTGGCGGGGCCCGGCTTCATCAATCTGAAGATCGCCGACGCCGTTCTGGCGGAACGCGCCGCCGAAGTCGCCGCCGACGCCGAACACGCGGGCGCGGCCGTCGTGGCCGATCCGCGCAAGGTGGTGATCGACTACGGCGGTCCGAACGTGGCCAAGCCGATGCACGTCGGCCATCTGCGCAGCGCCATCATCGGCGAGAGCCTGAAGCGGCTGTTCCGCTTCCGCGGCGACCATGTCACCGGCGACGCCCATTTCGGCGACTGGGGCTTCCAGATGGGGCTGCTGATCACCGCCTGCGGCGACGAGGGTCTGGCCGACGCCTTCATGGCCGACGGCGACGGCCCCTTCCCCGCCGAAAGCCCGGTGACCCTGGCCGATCTGGACCGGCTGTATCCGCAGGCCGCCGGCAAGGCCAAGGAAGACCCGGCGTTCCGCGACCGGGCCCGCAAGGCGACGGCGGAGCTGCAGAACGGCCGCCCCGGCTATCGCGCCCTGTGGTCGCATTTCGTGGCGGTCAGCCGCGAGGCGCTGAAGCGCGAATACGGCGACCTGTCGGTCGATTTCGACCTGTGGAACGGCGAGAGCGACGCCGATCCCCTGATGGACGAGATGATCGCCCATCTGAAGGCGACGGGCCTGCTGGTCGAGGATGACGGCGCCCAGGTGGTGCATGTCGCCAAGCCCGGCGAGACCCGCAAGAAGAAGCTGGCCGACGGCTCGGTGATCGAGGCACCCTCGCCCCCGCCCCTGCTGGTGATCAGCTCGGAAGGCTCGGCCATGTACGGCACGACCGACCTGGCCACGATCCTGGACCGCAAGAAGGCCCTGGCGCCGGACCTGGCCCTGTACGTCGTCGACGAACGCCAGGCCGAACATTTCGAACAGGTGTTCCGCGCCGCCTATCTGGCCGGCTACGCCGCAGAAGGGTCGCTGGAGCATCTGGGCTTCGGCACCATGAACGGCCAGGACGGCAAGCCCTTCAAGACCCGCGCGGGCGGGGTGCTGAAGCTGCGCGACCTGATCGACCAGGCGACGGACAAGGCGCGCGAGCGGCTGCATGAGGCCAAGCTGGGCGACGACCTGTCGCCGGAAGAGTTCGAGGCCATCGCCCACAAGGTGGCCATCGCCGCCCTGAAGTTCGCCGACCTGTCGAACGCGCGGACCACCAGCTACGTCTTCGATCTGGACCGGTTCATGAGCTTCGAGGGCAAGACCGGCCCCTATCTGCTGTACCAGTCGGTCCGGATCAAATCCCTGCTGAGGAAGGCCGCCGAACAGGGCGCCGCGCCCGGCGCCATCGTCATCGCCGAACAGGCCGAGCGCGATCTGGCCCTGACGCTGGACGCCTTCTCGACCGCCGTTTCGGACGCCTATGACAAGCGGATGCCGCATCTGGCAGCCGAGCACGCCTATCGGGTGGCCCAGTCCTTCTCGAAATTCTACGCCGCCTGCCCGGTGCTGGTCGCGCCGGACGAGGCGACACGGGCTTCGCGCCTGGCCCTGTCGGCGGCGGCGCTGCTGCAGCTGGAAACGGCGTTGAACCTGCTGGGGATCGAGACTCCCGAACGGATGTGACCGCCGTTCTGTGACCTGAAAGACGCGGACTCTGCTCTTCAGCTCTGATTAACCTTCGCCGGGTTCAGGGAGCGGTCGACGGATGGGGACCGGCGGTCAGCAGTCTAAGGGGCGTCGCTGGGGTCAGCATCGGGGACGCATCCGCGTGGCGGACGGCGCCCTGCGGCCGTTCGGCCCCCGCGATCTGACGCCGCCGTTCCTGAAGCGCCGGGCGATCCTCTATGTGGACGGCTACAACCTTTTCCACGCCCTGCTGAACCAGAAGCGGCGCGAATGGCTGTGGCTGGACTTGCAGGCCCTGGGGCGGGGCCTGATCGATCCGACGGAGCGTCTCGCCGGCGTGGTTTGGGTCAGCGCCCACAAGCCCCAATCCCGCTCGCGGATGGAGGCCCTGTTCCGCTATGAGGCGGCGCTGAGGGCCCGCAGGGTGCGATGCCTGATGGGCCATTTCATCGTCCACGGCGAACACTGCCGCGCCTGCGGCAATGTCTGGAGCGCGTCCACGGAGAAGCAGAGCGACGTCAACCTGGCCCTGGCGGTGGCGGACGATGTGGCGGCGAACCGGGTCGATTCCGTCTATCTGCTGACCACCGACGGCGACCACGCCGCCACCGCGCGGTACGTGCGCGAAGCCTATCCGGAAAAGCGGATCGTCAGCGTCGCCCCGCCCGGGCGGGTCCACAACCGCCAGATCGCCGCCTGGACCGACGAACTGGTCGGGATCGGACGCAATCTGCTGGCCCAGTCCATGCTGCCCGACCGGCTGAAGACGGCCAAGGGCTGGATCGAACGGCCCGAGGCCTGGAGCGCCCGCCCCAGCCTGCCCC
>NZ_JBWKZJ010000041.1:0-23166 GCF_059424365.1 Brevundimonas sp. GW456-12-10-14-LB3 | reverse complement strand
CGCCATCCCCGAGGCCCCCTCCGCCGATCGGAATTTCGCCCAGCGCTGGACCTATACGGATGAGGAACAGCTGTTCGGCGCGGTGCGGGGTGAGTTTGACATCACCGACAGCGTCACCGCCTGGGCCGCCTTCGGCGGGCGTCAAGGCGAGGAAGACAACAGCCTGGCCAATCCGCGAGCCGACGCGGCGGGCGCCATCCGGGGCTATCGCTTCGACAATATCCGCAAAGACACGGTCTGGTCCGGCGACGTCGGCCTGCGGGCGGACCTGACCACCGGCCCGGTTGGGCACCGACTGGTCGCCTCGGCCTCTCAGATCCAGTCCAAGTCGAGGAACGCCTGGGCGGGGTCGAACTTCGCGGGTTACAGCTTCGGAACCCTAACCGATCCGATCCTGTCGCCGGCGCCGGCCATCGCCAGCGTCTCGGGCGACCTGAGTGACCCGAAGGTGACCGAGCGGGTCAAGAACACCAGCGTCGCCGTGGCGGACAGGCTGTCCTTCCTGGACGGCCGCCTGCTGGCGACCGTCGGCGTGCGGTATCAGGAGATCGAGACCAAGTCCTACGCCTATGCCGACGGCGCCTTCGGCTCGGGCTATTCCAGCGAGGCTGCGACCCCGGCCTTCGCCCTGGTCTACAAGCCCAGCGACCGGGTTTCGCTGTACGCCAACTACGCCGAGGCCCTGACGCCCGGCGTCATCGCCCCTGCGGTGGTCAACGGCGTGACCGTGGCGAACGGCGGCGAGGTGCTGTCGCCCTTCCGCGCCGAACAGGCCGAGGTCGGGGCCAAATATGACGCCGGAACCTTCGGCGGGACGCTGAGCGTCTTCAGGACGACCCTGCCCAGCGCCTTCTTCGATCCCGCCACCCGCGTCTATTCCGACGGGGGCGAACAGGAGAACCGGGGCGTCGAACTGACCGTCTATGGCGAGCCCATCGACGGCCTGCGCCTGATCGGCGGGGCGACCTGGCTGGACGCCGAGGTCAAACGGTCGCTGACGGCGGCGAACGAAGGCAAGTCGGCCATCGGCGTGCCGGACGTCCAGACCAATCTGAACGTCGAATGGGACGTGCCGGGCCTCAGCGGCCTGACGCTGGAGGGGCGGGTGGTCCACACCAGCGCCCAGGCGGCGAATGCAGCCAATACGCTGGAGCTGGACGCCTGGACCCGGTTCGACGCCGGGGTTCGCTACGCCTTCGAGGCGGGCCAGCGTCCTCTGACCCTGCGGGCGCGGGTGGAGAATGTGGCCGACGAGGACCAGTGGGTCGCCGTCGGCGGCTATCCGGGCTCCAACTATCTGACGCTGGGTGCGCCGCGCACCCTGTCCCTGTCGATCTCGGCGGAATTCTGATCGGATGAGGACGCGGACGATCCGCGCCTGGTCGTGGACGCACAAATGGTCGAGCCTGATCTCGACCGTGTTCCTGCTGATGCTGTGCGTCACCGGCCTGCCGCTGGTCTTCACCCATGAGATCGAAGAGGTGCTGCTGGAGCAGGCCTGGACGCCCGCCGCGCCCGACGGGCCGTTGTTGAGCCTGGACGAGGTGCTGGCGGCGGCCCTGGCGCGTCATCCGGGCGAGGTTCCGGCCTTCATGAGCTTCGACGTGGATCGGCCGGTGGTCAACGTCACCAGCGTCGATCCGAACGGCCCGGCCGGTCGCTACAGTTTCGAGCCGATCGACCAGACCAGCGGCGCCGTCGCCCCGCCGGTCGCCGGCCATCCGGTGATGGAGTTCCTGCTTCAGCTGCATACCGACATGTTCCTGGGCCTGCCGGGCATGCTGTTCCTGGGCCTGATGGGGCTGATGCTGATCACGGCGGTGGTGTCGGGGGTGGTGCTGTACGCCCCCTTCATGCGGCGTCTGCCGTTCGGGACGGTGCGGGCGACGAAGTCGGCGCGGACGCGCTGGCTGGACTATCACAACCTTCTGGGCGTCATCACCGTGGCCTGGGTGCTGGTGGTCGGGGCGACGGGGGTGGTCAACACCCTGGCGACGCCGATCCTGGCCTATTGGAAGAATACGGCGCTGAAGGAACTGACCGCGGCCCATGAGGCCCCGGCCTCCATCGGCGAGCGGGCCTCGCTGGACCTGGCGGTGGAGCGGGCGAAACAGGCCCTGCCGGGCAAGACCCTGCAGTTCATCGCCTTTCCCGGAACCGACTATTCTACCGATCACCACTACGCCGTCTTCTTCCACGGCGACACGCCGCTGACGACCCATCTGACGACGCCGGCCTTGATCGACGCCCGGACAGGCGAACTGACGGCCGTGGCCCCGACGCCCTGGTATGTGAAGGCCCTGTCCCTGTCCCAGCCGCTGCATTTCGGCGACTACGGGGGGCTGGGGCTGAAGATCCTGTGGGCGCTGCTGGACCTGGCGACCATCGTCATCCTGGGGTCCGGCCTCTATCTGTGGCTGGGCAAGGGACGGCGGAAGGCGTCATGAGCCGCGAGGATCGGAGCCTTTGGGCCATCTTCGGCGCGCCGCTTTGGGTGTTCGTGCTCAGCCTGACGGGGCTGATCGGGGCCCTGCTGGAGGACGGCCTCTGGGACGCCGTCTTTTCGGCCCTCTTGGCTTCGAGCGTGGTCGTCACCGTCTGGGCCCTGATCCGGCGCCGACGGTGATCGGCGTCAGATCGAGAAGCTGACGCCGCAGCCGCAGCTTGAGGCGGCGTTGGGATTGCGCACCACGAACTGGGCGCCGGCCAGTTCGTCGACATAGGCGATCTCTGAATTCTTCAGGAAGGGGACCGAAACGGGGTCGATCAGGGCCGTCTGGCCCTGGGCCTCGATCCGCAGATCGTCGTCCTCGGCCGTCTCGACCAGTTCGAACCGGTACTGAAAGCCCGAACAGCCGCCCCCGTCGACAGCGACGCGCAGCATCAGGGACTTGCCCTCGGCCGCGCTGAGCCGGGCCAGACGATCGGCGGCGCTGGCGGCCAGGACGATGCCTTCCGGCGCGCGCGTGGCGACGCTGAAGGCGGGTGTGGACGGTTCTGTGGATTGGACGGTGCTCACAGCTGTCTATATGAGGCGCGTGCGGGCGTTCGCAAAGGCCCCGTCCGATCAAAGCCGCTTCAAAGTTGACGACTTGAGCCCGATGCCTCTCGCCCCCTACGCCGAACGCGCCGATCTGACCCAGGGCCGTCGCTTCTTCGAACCGCCCAGCCGCACCCGCACCGCCTTCGCCCGCGACCGCGACCGGATTATCCACGCCACCGCCTTCCGCCGTCTGAAGGAGAAGACTCAGGTCTTCGTGGCCCATGAAGGCGACCACTACCGCACCCGCCTGACCCATTCGCTGGAGGTGGCCCAGATCGCCCGGTCTCTGGCCCATGCCCTGCGGCTGGACGACGACCTGGCCGAGACCATCGCCCTGGCCCACGACCTGGGCCATCCGCCGTTCGCCCATGCGGGCGAGGATGAGCTGGTCATCCAGATGGCCGACTACGGGGGCTTCGACCACAATGTTCAGAGTTTCCGCGTCATCACCGAGCTGGAGACCCGCTATCCCCAGTTCGACGGGCTGAACCTGAGCTGGGAGACGGTCGAGGGCGTCATCAAGCACAACGGCCCGGTGTTGCATCGGCTGGACGAAGCGGCCTGGTCGGTGGTGCGTCCCTATCGGACAGGCGGAGAGGCGGGCTGGGACCTGCGGCTGGACGGGTTCGCCTCGCTGGAGGCCCAGTGCGCCGCCATCGCCGATGACATCGCCTATAACAATCACGATGTGGACGACGGGGTGCAGGCCGGGCTGATCACGCTTCAGGATCTGGATCAGGTGCCCCTGATCGGCCCGACCCTGGCCGAGGTGCGGCGCGACTGGCCCGCCATCGACGACCGGATGCTGCGGATCGAGGCGGTGCGGCGGATGATCGGGGTCATGGTCGAGGACGTGCTGGCCGAGACGGCGCGACGCCTGGAGGAGGACCGGATCGGCTCGACCGAGGATGTGCGCAACGCCTCGCGGACCCTGGTGGACTTCTCCCGGTCGATGCACGCGGACCTGGCGATCCTGCGCAAATTCCTGTTCGAGCGGATGTATCGCCACTATCGCGTCAACCGGACGCGCAGCCAGGCGCGGCGGGTGCTGTCGCAGCTGTTCGAACTGTTCATGGCCGAGCCGGAGGTCATGCCGCCGGAATGGGGCGTGCCGGCCCAGACCGAGGATCGGACCCGCAGGGCGCGCGCCGTCTGTGATTACATCGCCGGCATGACCGACCGCTATGCGATCGAAGTCCACCAGAAATTGTTCAGCCTCGACCTAGCGCTCGATCTGTGATTCGAAAGACGGCGGCGGGGCGTTAAACTAACCGCTCGACGCGCCGATTCGCTGCGTCGGGCAGACGGCGGAGCGACACCATGTCTTTCGATGACGAGAACCGACCCGGCCGAGGCGCCTATACGCCTCCGACCGACGACGACCTGCCGTTCCGCCGCAACACCTATGATCCGCGCGGGGGCGGCCGAAACGTCGGCTCGGGCGGAGGCAAGGCGCCGCCCGTGACCCTGATCGTCAGCGGCGTGGTGCTGCTGGTGCTGATCATCGCCGTCATCTTCTTCTATCGTTCGGGCATGCGGGCCTCGACCGACGCCCCGCCGGCCGTGGGCCAGGCCGTCGGCGAGATGAAGACCGTCGCCCCCCTGGACGCCCAGCCGGTCGATCCGGCCGAGGGCGTGCGCGTCTATCGCGACGAGACCGAGACCACCGACGCGCCCGTGACCTTCACCCCGCCGCCCGAGACGCCCCAGCCGCGCCCGGCCGCGCCGCCGACCGCCGCTCCGACCGGCCAGGGCCTGCCGACGGCCGCTGCTGCGCCCCGTCCCGCCACCCCGGCGCCCAAGACCGAGGCGCCGACGCCCGCCGCTCCCGCGCCGACGGCTCCCGCCGCCGCCGGCGGTTCGGCCTCGGTCCAGATCGGCGCCTTCTCCTCGACGGAGATCGCCGACCGGGAATACGCCGCCGTCGCCGGCCGCTTCAGCCAATATGCCTCGGGCGCCGAAAAGCGGGTGACCGAGGTGACGTCGTCCAGCGGTTCGACCCTGTACCGCACCACCTTCACCGGCCTGTCGCGCGAGCGGGCGGTCGCCTTCTGCAACGCCCTGAAGGCCGCCGGACGGGATTGCATCGTTCGGTGACTTCCGCCGCCATCTACGGCTGTGCGGGCCATCGGCTGACGGAGGGCGAACGCGCCTTCTTCGCCGAGATGCGGCCCTGGGGCTTCATCCTGTTCCGGCGCAATATCGACAGCCCGGAACAGGTGCGGGCCCTGACGGACGAGTTGCGCGCGGCCATCGGCGACCCCGAGGCGCCGATCCTGATCGACCAGGAAGGCGGGCGGGTCCAGCGGATGGGGCCGCCGCACTGGCCCAAATACCCGCCGGGCGACGCCTATCTTAAGGCGACGAACGACCCGGCGGACGCGCGCGACCTGGTCCGTCTGGGTGCGCGTCTGATGGCGCACGATCTGCGCGAGGTCGGGATCAATATTGATCTGCTGCCGGTGCTGGACGTGCCCGTGCCCGGCGCCCACGACATCATCGGCGACCGCGCCTATGGCCGCGACCCGCAGACCGTGGCCCTGCTGGGACGGGCGGCGGCGGAGGGTCTGCTGGCGGGCGGGGTCCTGCCCTGCATCAAACACATGCCGGGCCACGGCCGCGCCTTCGCCGACACCCACAAGGACCTGCCGACGGTCCATGCCGATCTCGAGACGCTGGACGCCTGGGACTTCGCCCCGTTCAAGGCCCTGTCCGACATGCCGATCGGCATGACGGCCCATATCGTCTTCAGCGCCATCGACCCCAAACGCCCGGCCACCCAGTCCAAGAAGGCGATCCAGCTGATCCGCGAACGACTGGGCTTCGGCGGTCTGTTGCTGTCGGACGATCTGGTGATGAACGCCCTGTCCGGATCCTTGACCCAGAGGGCGCACAAGGCGCTGAAGGCGGGATGCGACATCGTCATCCATTGGAACGGCGATATGGACGAGATGCGGCAGGTCGCCGAGGGCGTCGGTCCGCTGAAGGGCGGGGCGAAACGGCGCGCCGAGGCGGCCCTGGCCCGGATCGTTCGGACGCCGGAACCGCTGGATCCCGTCGCCGGGCACGAACGCTTCTTCCGCGCAATGGCGGGCAAGACGGACGCGGCTAAAGGACCGGACGTGGGGGAGGCGCAGGCGTGAGCGAGGCGTTTCAGCCGAACCTCGATTTCAACGCCGAGGAGGTCGAGGAGCGCGAGGCCTTCGTCGTCGATCTGGACGGCTATGAGGGGCCGCTGCACGTCCTCCTGGCCCTGGCGCGGACGCAGAAGGTCGATCTGCTGAAACTGTCGATCACCCAGCTGGCGGAGCAGTATCTGGCCTTCGTGCACGAGGCGCGGCGGCGCAACTTCGCCCTGGCGGCCGATTATCTCGTAATGGCCTCCTGGCTGGCCTATCTGAAGTCCCGGCTGCTGCTGCCGCGCACCGAAAAGGGCAAGGGCGAGGAGCCGCCGGCCGAGGCCATGGCCGCCGCCCTGGCCTTCCGCCTGCAAAAGCTGGAGGCGATGCGCAAGGCGGTCGAACAGCTGATGGCCCGGCCCCAGCTGAAGCGCGACGTCTTCACCCGGGGCGATCCCGAGGCGACGGTGATCGTGCCGTCCGACCGGATCGACGCCAGCCTGTATGAGTTGATGAGCGCCTATGTGACCCAGCGCCGACGCGAGGAGGCGCGACGCTATTCGCCCGGCCAGCGGGTCGAGGCCTTTCCGCTGGAGGCGGCGCGCGACTGGCTGCGCGAGATCATGCCGCGTCTCGCAGACTGGACCCCGCTGGACCAGGTCGCGCCCCGTCCCGAAGACCCTGAGGGCCCCAGCCAGGCCAGCTATACCGCCTCGACCCTGTCGGCCAGTCTGGAGCTGGTGAAGGAGGGGGCCATGGACATTCGCCAGACGGCGCCGTTTGCGGACCTGTATCTGAAGCGGCGGGGCCTGGGGCAGCCGCTGGAGCTGACGCCGTGATGCGTGTTGGTTTTTGCACCGTCAAGGCCGTCATCCTAGGGCTTGTCCCTAGGATCCAGAATCCCGGCGCCGGGCATGGGCGCATCTTCGGAGAAACCGGGAGTCTGGATCCTCGCCACAAGGGCGAGGATGACGAACTTTGGGCTAGGGGCGTCGGCGCCGAAAGTCGGGAGTTGGCCCATGTCTGACCTGTCCTTCCAGCCCGATGAGGCCGAGATCGAGCGCCGGGTTGAGGCCCTGCTGTTCGCCGCCGCCGGCCCGCTGAGCGCCGCCGAGATCGGGGCGCGCCTCCCCGAAGGCGCCGACGTCGGCCGGGCTCTGTCGGGCCTGCGCGCCCGTTACGAGGGGCGGGGGGTGGAGCTGGACTGCGTGGCCGACCGCTGGCGGTTCCGCACGGCGGCGGACTTGGCCTTCATGATGAGCCAAGAGCGGGAGGAGCCCCGCCGCCTGTCCAAGGCGGCGCTGGAGACCCTGGCCATCATCGCCTACCACCAGCCCGTGACCCGCGCCGAGATCGAGAGCGTGCGCGGCGTCAGCCTGTCCAAGGGCACGCTGGACCTGTTGCTGGAGATGGGGTTCGTGCGTCTGCGAGGGCGGCGGCGGACAGCGGGTCGGCCCGTAACCTACGGCACCGCCGACCGGTTCCTGGAGCATTTCGGCCTGGCCAGTCTGTATGACCTGCCGGGGGTTCAGGAGATGAAGGCCGCCGGGCTTCTGGACCTGTCGGCCCCCGTCGGGTTCGAACTGCCCGACCCCAGTCGTGCGACCGGGGCGGATGAGGAGGAGGCGCCCCTGCTGGACGAAGACAGCCCCGAGTTCGCCCAGGACTTCGTCGGCGAGGAGCGATAGCCGTCGGACGCCGCGCTCAGGCGGTCAGCTGGCGCGGCAGTTTGAAGGTCACGGTCTCACGCGCGCCGGCGTCCTCGGTCACGGTGGCGTCGAACCGTTCGGCGATGGCGTCCACCAGGGCGGCGATCAAAGGCTCGGGCGCCGAGGCGCCGGCGGTGACGCCGACCGTCTGAACCCCGTCGAACCAGGCCCAGTCCACTTGGGAGGCGTCATCCACCAGCCGGGCGTCGCGGGCGCCGGCGCGCATCGCCACCTCGACCAGCCGGGCCGAGTTGGACGAATTCTTGGACCCGACCACCAGCACCAGTTCGCAGCCCTGTCCCAGGGTTTTGACCGCCTCCTGCCGATTGGTGGTGGCGTAGCAGATGTCTTCCTTGTGCGGGTCGGGCAGTTCGGGGAAGCGCCGCTTCAGCACCTTCAATATGCCGGCCGTGTCGTCGACCGACAGGGTGGTCTGGGTCGCATAGGCCAGGGGGGCGTCGCCGGGGCGTTCGAAGGCTTCCGCATCAGCCTCGGTCTCGACCAGGCTGATGGCGCCGGGCGGCAGCTGGCCCATGGTGCCGATCACCTCTGGATGGCCGGCGTGGCCGATCAGGATGATGTGGCGACCTGCGGCATGATGACGCTCGGCCTCGACATGGACCTTGGACACCAGGGGGCAGGTGGCGTCCAGGAACAGCAGGTCGCGCGACCGGGCGGCGGCGGGCACGGACTTGGGCACCCCATGGGCCGAGAAGACGACCGGCCGGTCGTCGGGGCATTCGTCCAACTCCTTGACGAAGACGGCGCCCATGGCCTTCAGCCGCTCGACCACATGGCGGTTATGGACGATCTCGTGGCGGACATAGACAGGGGCGCCGAACTTCTCGATGGCGCGCTCGACGATCTGGATCGCCCGATCAACCCCGGCGCAGAAGCCCCGCGGCGTCGCCAGCCGCACGGCGATCGGGCGGCGTTCGGGCGCAGGGGAGGGGACGTGCATATTCATGACCGCCAACCTAGTCGTTCGCGGACCATATCGCCATGCGGGGCGAGCGAATCCGCACCTCAAGGCAGCGACGCATCGCCACGGTCGGCTGGTTCTCAGTGAAAATCCATTCGGAACAAAGATTTAGACTAAGTTCACGACGCCTTGACCAACCGGCCGCTCACGATTAGTTTCCGCGCCGAATTCAGACCTGCCTCAACACATTGTTCGGGCGCTGAGCGCACAGGCCATGTCCCCAATGTCGGAATCGCGCGAAGAGGCGATCAAACGCCTCCAAGACAGCGCATCCGCGTTGGAGGACAAGACGGCTCAGAAGGCGTCGGAGCACCTCGCGGCTCAGGCGGTGACGAGCCAGGCCTACAAGATCGTCGCCGAACTGCTCGGCGGGGTCTTCCTGGGCTTGGGGCTAGGTTTTGGGGCGGACCGACTGTTCGGGACCAATCCCTGGGGTATCATCGGCGGAGTCCTTCTGGGCTTCGCCCTGTCGATTTACATGGCGCGCCGCACGGCCAACCGGCTGATGGCGCAGGCGAAGGCGAGCGGGATCGAACCGAAATCGGTCCCCTTCGACGACGAGGAAGACGAGGACCGATAGGCTGATGGCCGATCCGCTTCACCAGTTTAAGATCCAGCCGCTCGTCGATTTCGGCGCGGTGAACCTGCCTGTCTTCGGCCACACCCAGCTGGCGATCACCAATTCGCACGTCGCCATGACGGTCGCCTTCGTGGCCATTGTCCTGTTCCTGCAACTGGTCACCTCGAGCGCCAAGGTGGTGCCGGGACGGTTGCAGACGGCCGGCGAAAGCCTGTTCGACATGATCGACGGGGTGACGGATTCGATCATCGGCCACGACGGCCGCAAATATTTCCCGTTCGTCTTCAGCCTGTTCCTCCTGGTGCTGGTGATGAACCTGTTGGGCATGTTCCTCAGCTTCACCGCGACGTCGCAGCTGGCGGTTACGGTCACCTTCGCCGCCCTGACCATCCTGCTGGTCATCGGTGTGGGCTTCCTGAAGAACGGCCTGGGCTTCTTCAAACTGTTCTGGCCGGCCAGCGCGCCTCTGGTGCTGCGCCCCGTCGTCGGCGCGATCGAGTTCCTGTCCTTCCTGCTGCGTCCCGTGACCCTGGCTCTTCGTCTGTTCGGCAACATGCTGGGCGGCCACGTCGCGCTGAAGATCTTCGCCGGCTTCGTCGTGGCCCTGGGCGCCGGCGCCTTCGTCGGCGAGGGCTTGGGCCTGTGGGGCCTGCCGATCGCCGCCCTGTCGATGACCATGGTCGTCGCCCTGACCGCCCTCGAATTCCTCGTCGCCTTCCTGCAGGCGTTCGTGTTCGCCGTTCTGGCCAGCATCTATCTCAATGATGTGGTCAACCTGGGTGAAGGCCACTAAGGCCCGGCCCAGTTCGAGAACTCCCTCCTTCCAACCCACCTGACTGAAACAAGGATACTCACCATGGAAGCTGAAGCCGCCAAGTACATCGGCGCCGGCCTGGCCACCCTCGGCATGATCGGCTCGGCCATCGGCGTGGGCAACATCTTCGCCAACTTCCTGAACGGCGCCCTGCGCAATCCGTCGGCCGCCGCCTCGCAAGTCGGCAACCTGTTCGTGGGCGCGGCTCTGGCCGAAGCCCTGGGCATCCTGGCCTTCGTGCTGGGCATCCTGATCCTGAACTCCTGATCTATCCGGGGTTTAGGGCGGCGGCGGCTTCTCGCTGAGGCCGTCGCCGCCTTTCTGCTTTTCGGACGAACGGACACCATGGCCGCACCCACTTCTCACGACACCCACGCGACCACCGAGGCCGAAGGCCACGGCGGCGGCGGACTGCCCCAGTTCGAGACCCAGCACTGGGCCGGGCAGATGGGCTATCTGCTGGTCCTGTTCTTCCTGCTCTATTTCCTGATCGCCAAGGTCTTCGCGCCGCGCCTGCGCCGCGTCATGGATGAACGTCGCGAGACCATCTCCGGCGCCGTCGCCACCGCGCGTCAGGTCCAGGCCGAGGCCGCCGAGCAGGCCGCCCTGGCCCAGGCCGACCTGGCCAAGGCCCGCGCCGACGCCCGCGCCACCGCCGCCGCCGCCAAGGCGCGCGTGACGGAAGAAGCCAACGCCCGCCAGGCTGCTGAAGAAGCCGTGGTCAATGCCCGCATCGCCGAAGCCGAGGCCGCCATCGCCAAGACCCGCGACGCCGCCATGGGCAATGTCTCGACCATCGCCTCCGACGCCGCCGGCGCCATGGTGGAGCGCCTGACCGGCCAGGCCGCGACCAAGGCCGAACTCGACCTCGCCAAGGGAGCCGCCTGATGAACCTGATCTTTGAACCGGGCATCTGGGACCTGTCGAATCCCGAGATCTGGGTCGGCGTCGGCCTGCTGATCTTCTTCGGTATTCTGATCGCCGTCGGCGTGCCCAAGATGGTCGCCGCCCAGCTGGACGCCAAGGGCGCCAAGATCCAGGCCGACCTGGACGAGGCCGCCCGTCTGCGCGCCGAGGCCGAAGCCCTGCTGGCCCAAATCCGCAAGGAGAAGGCCGAGGCAGAGGCCCAGGCCGCTGATATGATGGCCCAGGCGGAAGCCGACGCCCGTCGTCTGGAAGTCGAATCCAAGGCCAAGCTGGAAGAGACGCTGGAGCGTCGCCAGAAGATGGCCGAGGCCCGCATCGCCCAGGCCGAGGCCCAGGCGTCCGCCGAGGTCAAGGCCGCCGCCGCCGACCTGGCCGCCAAGGCCGCGGAACAGATCCTGGCCGCCCGCCTCGCCGGCGGCGCCAAGGATCCGCTGCTGGACGCCGCCATCGCCCAGATCGGCGACCGCCTGAACTGACGACCTCAAGTCTGACCGGGTCTCAACGCCCGTCCTTCGGCCGAAATCGCTCTGGCGGTTTCGGCCGAAGTCGTTTTGGGGCGGCCCCTCAGCGCCCGATGACGCCGCTGACCGTCAGAACCACAGCGATCATCACCAGGATGAAGACGATGACCCCGCCCATGATGCGGAAGGGCGGGCCGCTTTCACTGCGGCGGCTGAAGCCGTCCGGATCGCGGTCGGGTTCAGTCATCGGTCTGCATCGGCTGCGGGGGCGGCGTCGAGGTGGTGGAGCCGTTCAGGGGCGTGCCGTCGCCGCGCACGGCCGACTGGCCGCGCAGGGCCGGATTGTCGCCGGGCGCCACGGCGGGCGCGCTGGGCGGGACGGCGCCGCCGGGCGGCGGCACGACGGCCGGTTGGACCACGGCCGTCTCGCTGTCGCTGGCGGCCTGAGGATTTCGCCAGATCACCTCAGCGACGAGGTAATAGGCGATCAGGGCCAGGACCACGCCGCCGACCAGCAGAGGCTCCCAGCGGATGCGCCCTCGGCGCGTCGGATCTTCCTTGCGGTTCATCGCAGGGGAAGCCGTCGGCCCACCGTCCGGTTCGTCTGTGTAGGAAGCCGGACGCAGGGACGGCCTGGAGACCAGGCCGTCCGGCCCGCCGAGATCAGTGGGCCGTGGCGCCGCCGATCACATGGGGCGTCTGGCGCTTGTCGCGCGCGACCAGCCGGGCATAGACATTGCCCAGGACGATCCCGAACACGGCATGGGTGACCAGAAGCCAGGCGATGGTGCCGAAGCCCGAGCCGGCGTTGAAGGTGCGGTAGTCGCCGACCATGAAGACGCCGGCCATCATCACCACCCAGGCGCCGACCGCAAAGACGATGCCCTTGGTCTCGGGCGTGTCGGTGGGCAGTCGCGGGCAGAGGTAGGCGAACAGGGGACCCAGGATCAGCACCCCGGTCACCGCATGAAGAATCCAGCCCACGGCCAGGGCGTCGGGCATGCCGATCAGGGCGGCGATGACGCTCTGGAACGGGTCGAACCAGTTCAGGAACAGATTGGGTATTTCCAGCAGGGACACGGCGAACGTGGCGGCGAAACCGGCGATCAGACCTTTTTGTAAGCGTGACATCATGACCTTAGCGCCTCCCAACGCTTTTCTGGTTCTCTGATAACGCTGGGACAGAATACGCCTGACTCGGACGGTCGGCGTTCACGTTGCCGTGGTTAGCGAACGCAGCAACGCAGGCGCGAAATGATCGCTGATGCGCGCACGGTCAGCGGAACAGTTTGCGGATGTAGCGGCGAAGGCCCTTGCGCAGACGGATCAGGCCGCGCCGCCGCCGGGTCAGGATCACCTTTTCGGCGCGCAAGGCCTGTTGCCAGAAAACCGGCGCGAACTCCGGCTTTTTCCGCATCAGCCGCCGGAAGGGATAGACCCATTTCGGCCGGGCGTACTGGGCGCGGATGAACTGTCGCTTGGCCCAGAAGGAGCTCTTCAGGATCAGCATCAGGCCGACCGCGATCACCGGGACGCCGCCGGGGCCGGGCAGGGGGGCGATCAGAATGCCAAGCAGGACCACGAACAGCCCGCCCGCCATCAGGGCCCAACGCTTCAGCACCCGCAGCTTGCGGCTGCGAGGCGAGGCGGAGGACAGGACGAGAGCGGGTGCGGAGATCACGAGGGCGCCGGGAGGGAGGAGGACTGACTGAGGTGTGACAACGGTCGCCACGCCCACCCGATCCCAAGCCGGGAAGGGAAAGAGCGACCGTGGCGAGGTTGTCACATAACCCCTTAAGATCCGGTTCGATGGCCGATCCGTGGCTTTCCTATGAAGCTTTGGTCATGAAGCCGGATTGTCGCAGTCTGTGTCCCACAGGACGCGGCTAGGCCTTGGTCAGCCGTAGTGGACGCCGGTCATGCGTTCGGACTCGGACCACAGGGCGCGGGCGGTTTCGACATCCAGCGCCTGGGGCTTGATGAGGGCGCGGCCGGGCGCACCCCGCATCTCCTGCCAGCCCTGAGGGCCGTAATAGGCGCCGGGTTCGGTCTGGGGCAGGGTCGCCGCCATCAGGATCGGCAAGGCGCCGTCGGCCGCCGAATGGCTGGCCACGCGCGCCAGAAGGCGGCTGACCAAGGCGAAAAGTCCGGGCGGGCTGCCGGCGTGGCCGTTGGCGATCAGATCCGTCCGGGCGAAACCGGGATGGGCGGCCACGCTGGTCAGGCCCCAATCTTCGCGATCGCTGCGGCGCTGAAGCTCCAGGGCGAACATCAACATCGCCAGTTTGGACTGCTGATAGATGGGCCAGGGCCGGTAACCGGAGCGATAGTTCAGATCGCTGAGCTGAATCCGACCGCCGCGATGGGCGACGCTGGACAACTGCACCACTCGCGCCTGAGCCGCCGTCAGCAGTGGCAGGAGCCGGCCGGTCAGGGCGAAGTGGGATAGATAGTTGGTTCCGAACTGCATCTCGAAACCATCGATGGTCGTTCGGCGACGGGGCACGGCCATGACGCCCGCATTGTTGATCAGAATGTCGACCGGCCGACCCGCCGCCAGGAGGGCCTCGGCGAAGGCGGCGACAGAGCTGAGGTCCGCCAGGTCCAGCCGTTCGAACCGCACGAGGGCCTCAGGGTGGCGACTGCGGATCAGCCGTTCCGCCTGATCGCCCTTGTCCGGATTGCGCGCGGCCAGAACGATCTCGGCGCCCTTTCCAGCCAGAACGAGCGCCGCCTCCAAGCCGATGCCGCCGGTCGCCCCGGTGATGATGACCAGCTTGCCGCTCTGGTCGGGAATATCGGCTGTCGTCCATTGGGTCATTGCGGCTATCCTGGGGTGAACTGAATTTCCGAAGGGCTCCGGCTTGCATATCTGCATCCGGTGCAAATATGCAAGAAGTGCAAGAAAAAGTTTTTCCTGGCGAGCAGGGTCTGCGTGCGCGGAAGCGGCTGGAAACCCACGCCCGCATTCAGGCCGAAGGCCTGCGGCTGTTCATCGAAAAGGGATTTGACGGCGCCACCCTGGACGAGGTGGCGGCGGCGGCGGGCGTATCGCGCCGCACCCTGCTGAACTATTTCGGCTCCAAGGAAGAGATCGTCTTTTCCCTCAAGGCCCAGATCCCTGAGATGATCGCCCAGGCGGTGGCGGCCCGGCCGTGCGACGAACCGCTGCTCGATATGGTGGAGGGGGGGCTGGCCGATGTCGCCGCGCGCTTCCAGACGCCGGACATGCTGGACCTGACGCGGCTGATCCATCAGACGCCCGCCCTTCAGGCCGGTGATCACGCAAAGTATGAAGGGGTGGAGCGGCTGCTGGCCCAGACCCTGGCCGAGCGGAAGGGATTGGCCCCGGACGACGTCGCCTGTCGCGTCGCGGCGGCGATCGGCGTCAGCATCATGAAACTGGCCGGCGAGGCCTGGCTGGCCCATCCGGACGAAGGGCCTGAACGGTTCGGCCGCGAAGCCTTCGCCGTCCTGAGACGCATGGCGGGCCAGCGTCCGCCGCCCTGATCCAGGACGGCGGACGCCGAGAGCGGCTTAGGCCGCCTGGTTCGAGCCTTCCGGGGCCGTCCAGCGCAGCACCGGCGAGCGGGCGGCGCGGGTTTCGTCCAGACGACGCAGGGGGGCGTGGAAGGGGGCGCCCTTGAAGCGGTCGACGTCGCCGGCCTTGGCCGCCTGGGCCAGCAGGCGCATGGCCTCGATGAAGCGATCCAGCTCGGCCTTGGACTCGGTCTCGGTCGGCTCGATCAGCATGGCCCCGTGAACGACCAGCGGGAAATACATGGTCATCGGGTGGAAGCCCTCGTCGATCATCGCCTTGGCGAAGTCGAGCGTGGTGATGTCCGTGCCCTTCAGCCATTCGTCGTCGAACAGGGCCTCGTGCATGCAGGGGCCGTCGGGGAAGGCCGCGCTCATCAGGTCCGACAGGCGGGCCTTGATGTAGTTGGCGTTCAGCACCGCATCCTCTGCCACCTGACGCAGGCCGTCGGCGCCGTGGCTCATCATGTAGGATAGGGCGCGCACATACATGCCCATCTGCCCCTGGAAGGCGCACAGGCGACCGAAGGCCTGTTCGGCCTCGTCTTCCTCACGCTCGATCAGGCGATAGCCGTTATCGTCATGCACCACCCAGGGCGCCGGGGCGAAGGGCGCCAGGGCGTCGGACAGCACCACCGGCCCCGCGCCCGGCCCGCCGCCGCCGTGCGGCGTCGAGAAGGTCTTGTGCAGGTTGATGTGCATGGCGTCCACGCCCAGATCGCCCGGACGAACCCGGCCGACGATGGCGTTGAAGTTGGCGCCGTCGCAGTAGAAATAGGCGCCCGCCTCGTGGGTCAGGCGGCTGATTTCCAGAATGTCGCGCTCGAACAGGCCGCAGGTGTTGGGGTTGGTCACCATGATGGCGGCGACGTCGTCGCCCAGCTTGGCGGCCAGGTCGGCGACGTCCACGCGGCCGTCCTCGGTCTGGGCCACCTCGACGACGGTATAGCCGACGAAGGCGGCCGTCGCCGGATTGGTGCCGTGGGCGCTGGTGGGCACCAGCACCTTGCGGCGCTTCTCATGCTGGCCCGAGGCCTCGTGCGCGGCGCGGATGGCCATCAGGCCGCACAGTTCGCCGTGCGCTCCCGCTTTCGGAGATAGCGCGACGGCGGGCATGCCGGTCAGGGTCTTCAGCCAATGGGCCAGCGTATCCATCAGCTCCAGCGCGCCCTGAACCGTCGACATCGGCTGCAGGGGGTGGATGTCCGAAAAACCGGCCAGACGCGCCATCTTCTCGTTCAGGCGCGGGTTGTGCTTCATCGTGCACGAGCCCAGCGGATAGATGGCCAGGTCGATGGCGTGGTTCTTCTGCGACAGGCGCACATAGTGGCGCATGGCCTCGGGCTCCGACAGGCCGGGCAGGCCGATCGGATCCTTGCGGACCAGGTCGCCCAGGTCCGACGCATCGGTCTTCGGTTCGGGCAGGTCGACCCCGGTCTTGCCCCAGCCTTCGCCTTCGAAGATCAGCGGCTCGTTCTGCAACAGGCCGCGCCCGCCGGTCAGGGTGGCGGGCTTGGTCTGTACCTGGTTCGGGGCGGTCGGGCGGCCGACGGTGTTCATGGTGCTCATGGTCTTGTCTCCGCTCAGGCCGCCAGCACCTTGGCGAGGGCGGTCGCCAGGAGCTTGATGTCGGCGTCAAGGGTGGTTTCGGTCGCAGCGACCAGCAGGACGTCGTCCATGCCGGCGTCGGGGGCCAGGCGGCTGTAGGGCACGCCGGCCAGGACGTGATGGGCGGCCAACTGATCCACGACCTCGGCCGCGTTCTTGGGCAGGCGCACCGCGAACTCGTTGAAGAAGCGGTCGGTCAGGATTTCGACGCCCGGAACGGCGGCCAGGGCGTCGCGCGTGGCGAGGGCCTTCTCGTGGTTCAGCAGGGCCAGTTTGCGCAGGCCCGTCTCGCCCAGCAGGCTCATGTGGATGGTGAAGGCCAGGGTGCAGAGGCCGGAATTCGTACAGATGTTCGACGTCGCCTTGTCGCGGCGGATATGCTGCTCCCGCGTCGACAGGGTCAGGACGAAACCGCGCTCGCCGTCGGCGTCCACCGTCTCGCCGGTCAGGCGGCCGGGCATCTGGCGGATCAGCTTCTCGCGCGTGGCGAACAGGCCGACATAGGGACCGCCGAAGTTCAGTGCGTTGCCGATCGACTGGCCCTCGGCGGCGACGATGTCCGCGCCCATCTCGCCGGGCGACTTCAGCAGGCCCATAGACACGGCTTCCGTCACCACGACGATCAGCAGGGCGCCGGCTGCATGGGCGGCCTCGGCGATCTTCGTGACATCCGTTGCGGCGCCGAAGACGTTCGGGGTCTGAACCACGACGCAGGCGGTGTCGGGACCGATCTGGTCGATCACGGCGGCCTCGGCGTCGACGGCGGGAGCCAGGACTTGCGTCTCGACGCCGACGGCGTGGACCACGGTCTCGGTCGCCTTGACGTAGTGGGGGTGCACCCCGCCCGAGATCACCGCCTTGTTGCGGCGGGTCACGCGGGTCGCCATCAGCACGCCCTCGGCCATGGCGGTCGAACCGTCATAAAGCGAGGCGTTGGCCACCGGCATGCCGGTCAGGTTCGCGACCTGGGTCTGGAACTCGTACAGATACTGCAGAGTCCCCTGGGCGATTTCCGGCTGGTAGGGGGTGTAGCTGGTCAGGAACTCCGACCGCTGGATGATATGATCCACCGTCGCCGGGACATGGTGCTTGTAGGCCCCTGCGCCGCAGAAGAAGGGGACGGCGCCGGCTGTGGCGTTCTTGGCGGCCATGGCGGACAGGGCGCGCTCGACCTCCAACTCGCCCGCCACCCGCGGCAGGTTCACAGGCCCGTCCAGCCGCGCCGCTTCGGGCACGTCCACGAACAGGTCGTCGATCGATTTGGCGCCGATGGCGGCGAGCATCGCCGTGCGGTCGTCGGGCGTCAGGGGGAGGTAACGCATTGCCGGTTTCCTTCACCCGTCATCCTCGGGCCTGACCCGAGGATCGGATGTTGTGCGGCTCGTGCGTCTAGGCTTCGCACGAGTGGTTGATCCTCCGGCCCTCGGGTCAAGCCCGAGGGTGACGGAGTTTGAGATTAGAGGGTGGCGAGGAAGGCGTCGTAGGCGGCCTGGTCCATCAGGGCGTCCAGTTCCGAGGCGTCCGACACCTTGATCTTGGCGAACCAGCCGTCCGCTTCCGGGGCCGAGTTGACGGTTTCCGGAGCGGTCGACAGGGCGTCATTGGCCTCGACCACTTCGCCCGAGACGGGGGCGTAGACGTCGGACGCCGCCTTGACGCTCTCGACCACGGCGAAGCTGGCGCCCTTGGCGACAGTCTTGCCGACTTCCGGCACTTCCACGAACACCACGTCGCCGAGGGCGTCGGCGGCGTGTTTCGAGATGCCCACGGTGGCGATGTCGCCGTCCAGGCTGACCCACTCGTGATCCTTGGTGAATTTCATTTCTCTTCTCCATCTCCCACCCCGTCATCCTCGGGCTTGACCCGAGGATCGGAGGCGGATCGTTCTCTGTGTTGATCCCGACGCAATGCGGCGGATAATCCGGCCCTCGGGTCAAGCCCGAGGGTGACGGGGTGAATGTTACGCCTTCGGCTTCCGGTAATAGCGTTGCGCCACGAAGGGCATGGCGACGACCTCGGCGGCGGCGGGCTTGCCGCGTACGATGACCTTCAACTCCGTGCCCAGGGCGGCATGGGCCGGCGGCACGAAGCCCATGGCGATGTTCTTGCCCAGGGTGGGGGAGGGGCCGCCCGAGGTGACCTTGCCGATGATGTTCCCATCGGCGTCGGCGATCTCGGCGCCTTCGCGGGCCGGGGCGCCTTCCTTGACGATCAGGCCGACGCGGACGCGCGAAGGACCGGCGGACAGTTCTTTCAGGATGCGGTCGGCGCCGGCGAAATCGGCCCGTTCCTTCCTCGACTTCGACAGGGCGAAGGTCAGGGCGCCTTCGACCGGGCTGGTGGTCGGGTCGATGTCGTGGCCGTGCAGCGGCAGGCCCGCCTCCAGGCGCAGGCTGTCCCGGGCGCCCAGGCCGATCGGCTTGACGCGGGCGTCTTCCAGGATCGTGTTCCAGATGCGCTCGGCCTGGTCCGCCGGGACCGAAATCTCATAGCCGTCTTCGCCCGTGTAGCCCGAACGCGAGACATAGCAGTCGACGCCGAACAGCATCAGACGCGCGCATTCCATAAAGCCCATTTCCGCCAGCACCGGCTCATGCGCCTTCATGACCTCGGCGGCTTCCGGCCCCTGGATGGCGATCAGGGCGCGGTCGTCCAGAACCGTCAGCTTGGCGTCGCCTTCCAGGTTCGCGGACCAGAAGGCGAAATCCTCGTCCTTGTTGCCGGCGTTGACGACGACGAACAGGCCGTCGTGATCCGGGCGGCCGGCCATCAGGTCGTCGATGATCCCTCCGTCCTTGTTCAGCAGCAGGGAATATTTCTGCTTGCCGGCCTTCAGGATTTCATAGTCGCCGGGCACGAACCGTTCGAACTGGGCGGTGGCGTCGGCGCCGGTGATCTTGCACTGGCCCATGTGGGACACGTCGAACAGGCCGGCGTGTTCGCGGGTCCAGCGGTGCTCGGCCAGGACGCCCTCATACTGGACCGGCATGTCATAGCCGCCGAAGCCCACCATCCGGGCCCCCAGGGCGCGGTGCGCGGCGTTCAGGGGCGTGGTCTTCAGGGTCTGATCGGTCATGGTTCAGGCTTTCACGGTCGCGTGTTGTGGCGGAGCTCCGCCGTCCTCGCGCCCCCGCTGTCCTGAAGCCTGAGAGATTCCGGCGACCAAATCATGTCGCCTTGCTCCGTCGGCGCGCCCGTGAAGAGCGGCTTTCCAGCGTCCGTATGCTTCGCGGTCCGTTTGCCTGAGCGTTTCCGGGGCGGTTGCGCCTTCGGCGTCGACCCGCCGAGGCGCGCCGATCTCTCCCGCGAGAGCAATCGACCTAAGCCACCGACTCCGGCCGCAAGTCAAGCGCAGGCGTGTTTTGACGCCGCCTTGTCGCACTTCCTGACGTCCGGCGTCGGCTCGCCCTTGCTCTCCCTGCGTCCGCCCGCCAAGAACGGAGCGTCCCTCTCCGCCGCTCCGGACCGATCCCATGACCGCCGACCGCACCCGCCTCGACGCCCACATCGCCGCCCTGGAGGTTCCGGAAGGGCTGAAGACGGTCCTGACGGTCGCCGCCGCCACCTGCGCCGACATCAGCACTCTGGTCGCCGGCGGCGCCCTGGCCGGGGCCTTGGGCGCCTCGGGCCAGATCAATGTTCAGGACGAGGAGCAGAAGAAGCTCGACGTCATGACCAACGACATGCTGACCGACGCCCTCCTGGCCTGTCCCGCCGTCGCCGGCGTCGCCTCGGAGGAGATGGACGAGGTTCAGCCGGCGGCCAATTCCACCGGCCAATATCTGGTCCTGTTCGATCCGCTGGACGGCTCGTCCAACATCGACATCAACGCCATGGTGGGGACCATCGTCTCGGTGCTGAAGTCTGCGACGCCTTCGCCGACCGAGGCCGACTTCATGCAGCCCGGCCGCAATCAGGTCGCCGCCCTCTACGCCCTGTACGGCCCCCAGACCATGCTGGTCCTGACTACGGGCGCAGGGGTCAAGGGCTTCACCCTGTCGAACGACGGCGACTGGATCCTGACCCACGACGACATCGCCATCTCCCTGGACACCAAGGAGTTCGCCATCAACATGTCGAACCTGCGCCACTGGGCCGAGCCGGTGCAGCGTTATGTCGACGGCGTGCTGAAGGGCGCGGACGGCCCCCGGGGCAAGAATTTCAACATGCGCTGGGTCGCCGCCATGGTCGCCGATGTCCACCGCATCCTGATGCGCGGCGGTGTCTTCCTGTACCCCTGGGACAAGCGGGAGCCGAACAAGCCCGGCAAGCTGCGCCTGATGTACGAGGGGAATCCCATGGCCTTCCTGGTTGAACAGGCCGGGGGCAAGGCGACGACGGACGGGGTTCAATCGATCCTCGACATCCAGCCCGAGCATCTGCACCAGCGCATCCCCGTCGCCCTGGGCTCGGCCAACGAGATCGACGCCTACGCGAGCGCATGATGAAGATCGGTCCGACTGACGCCCTCCTGGTCATCGACCCTCAGAACGACTTCTGCGAGGGCGGCCGTCTCGCGGTTGAGGGCGGGGCGGGGATCATGCCGCTGATCAACCGGCTGGCCGAACGGTTCGACCGGGTGGTCCTGACCCAGGACTGGCACACCCCGGACCAGATTTCGTTCGCCTCCAACCACCCCGGCGCGTCCCCCTTCACCGAGATCGAGGTCGCCTACGGCCGCCAGATGCTGTGGCCCGACCACTGTATCCAGGGCTCGCCCGGCGCCGACTTCCACCCCGATGCGGCGCCCACGGTGCAAAAGGCCCTGGCCGTGATCCGCAAGGGCTATAACCCCGCAGTGGATTCCTATTCCGGCTTCTTCGAGAACGACCATCGCACCCCGACGGGCCTGGCCGGCCTGCTGCGCGACCTGCGCGTGACCCGCGTCTTCCTGTGCGGGCTGGCCTTCGACTACTGCGTCCGCTTCACCGCCGAGGATGCGGTGCGCGAGGGTTTCCAAGCCGTGGTCATCTCCGACGCCAGCCGCGCCATCGCGCCGCAGACCGAGGCGACGGCCCGGGACAGTTTCCGGGCGATGGGGGTGGCGGAGGTCGGGGCCGAAACCCTCCTCGGCTAAACCCCTCTTTCGTCATCCTCCGGCGAGCTTAGCGAGACCGGGGGACCCAGCGGCGCGCGAGAGCGCGAACCTGTCGCGGGCCAGGTGCTCCCGCATCGTGCGGCGGATGGATTTCGCCTTCGGCCGCTGGATCCCCCGGTCCGCGCCGCGAAGACGCGGCTTGCCGGAGGATGACGAAAGAAGAGGCGTCAAACCGCCTTCGCGTACGCCTCTACCTCCGCGACGAACGCCGCCTTCTCCGCCTCGCCCAGGAACGACCCCTCGAAACTGTTCCGCGCCAGCAGCGTCACCTGATCCTTCGTCAGCCCGACCGCCGCCGCCAGCCGGCTGTAGTTGTCGTTCACATACCCCCCGAAATAGGACGGATCGTCCGAGTTCAGTGTGACGTGCAGGCCCCGGCGCAGCATCTCGGGTACGGGGTGGTTCTTCAGATCGTCGACCACGCACAGTTTCAGGTTCGACAGGGGGCAGACGGTCAGGGTCATCTGCTCGCGCGCCAGCCGATCCACCAGAACCTCGTCCTCCATCGAGCGATTGCCGTGGTCCATTCGGTCGATGTGCAGCAGGTCCAGCGCCTCGTGCACATAGGCCGGCGGGCCTTCCTCCCCGGCGTGGGCGCACAGTTTCAGGCCCAGGTCGCGGGCGGCGGCGAAGACGCGCTGGAACTTGGACGGCGGATGGCCGACCTCCGACGAATCCAGCCCCACCCCGATGAAATGATGTAGATAGGGCTTGGCCGCCTCCAGGGTCGCGAACGCCTCGTCCTCCGTCAGATGCCGCAGGAAGCTGAGGATCAGACCCGAACTCACGCCCAGTTCCGCCTTGGCCCGGTCCATTCCCGCGATCAGCCCCTCCACCACCACGCCGAAGGGCACGCCCCGGTCGGTATGGGTCTGGGGATCGAAGAAGATCTCGGCGTGGCGCACGTTATCGGCGGCCGCCCGCTGGAAATAGGCGAAGGCCAGATCTTCGAAATCCTGGCGCGTCAGAAGGACCGCCGCCCCGGCGTAATAGATGTCCAGGAAGTCCTGCAGATTCGAGAAATCATAGGCCGCCCGCACCGCCTCGACGCTGTCATAGGGAATGGACACGCCATTGCGCTGCGCCAGTTCGAACATCAGCTCCGGCTCCAGCGAGCCCTCGATGTGCAGGTGCAACTCCGCCTTGGGCAGGCCGGCGATATAGGCGTCTAACGACATGGGGCATCCTTCGGAGAGAAGGCGTCAATTCGACACCACCAGCCGCAGATGTCCAGCCTTGGTCTTCCCCGCGTCGTTCGTCGGCGGCGGATCGGGGGGCGGGGGCAGGC
>NZ_JBWKZJ010000040.1:0-24535 GCF_059424365.1 Brevundimonas sp. GW456-12-10-14-LB3 | reverse complement strand
CTCCACCACCCCGCCGCCGGCCCTGAATTTCGCGCTCATTTCCGCCATCCCGGCCTCGGCCTCCGCCAGGCTCGCCCCCGCGTCGTTCTGCGCCGCCGCCGCATCCCGGATGTCCTGGCTGATCTTCATCGAGCAGAATTTCGGGCCGCACATGGAGCAGAAGTGGGCGGTCTTGTGGGCTTCCTTGGGAAGGGTGGCGTCGTGGTATTTGCGGGCGGTTTCGGGGTCGAGGCCTAAGTTGAACTGGTCCTCCCAGCGGAACTCGAACCGGGCGCGGCTCAGGGCGTCGTCATGCAGCCGGGCGGCGGGGTGGCCCTTGGCCAGGTCGGCGGCGTGGGCGGCGATCTTATAGGTGATGACGCCGTCCTTGACGTCCTGACGGTCCGGCAGGCCCAGATGCTCCTTGGGCGTGACGTAGCAGAGCATGGCCGTGCCGAACCAGCCGATCATGGCCGCCCCGATGGCCGAGGTGATGTGGTCATAGCCCGGCGCGATGTCGGTGGTCAGCGGCCCCAGCGTATAGAAGGGCGCCTCGTGGCAGTGTTTCAGCTGCTCGTCCATATTCTGCTTGATCTTGTGCATCGGCACATGGCCGGGGCCTTCGATCATGACCTGGCAGCCCTTGGCCCAGGCGATCTGGGTCAGTTCGCCCAGCGTCCGCAGCTCGGCGAACTGGGCCTCGTCATTGGCGTCGGCGATCGAGCCGGGGCGCAGGCCGTCGCCCAGGCTGAACGACACGTCATAGGCCCGCATGATGTCGCAGATGTCTTCGAAATGCTCATACAGGAAGCTCTCCCTGTGGTGGGCCAGGCACCATTTGGCCATGATGGAGCCGCCCCGGCTGACGATGCCGGTGACCCGCTTGGCCGTCATCGGCACGAAGGGCAGGCGCACCCCGGCGTGGATGGTGAAATAGTCCACGCCCTGTTCCGCCTGTTCGATCAATGTGTCGCGGAACACCTCCCAGGTCAGGTCCTCGGCAATGCCGCCGACCTTCTCCAGCGCCTGATAGATGGGCACGGTGCCGATGGGGACGGACGAGTTCCTGATGATCCAGTCGCGGATGTTGTGGATGTTCCTGCCCGTCGACAGGTCCATGACATTGTCGGCGCCCCAGCGGGTGGCCCAGACCAGCTTGTCGACCTCGTCGTCCACGCTGGACAGGACCGCGCTGTTGCCGATGTTGGCGTTGATCTTCACCAGGAAGTTCCGGCCGATGATCATCGGCTCGACCTCGGGGTGGTTGATGTTGTGCGGGATGATGGCCCGGCCGCGGGCGATCTCGGAGCGCACGAATTCGGGGGTTACATAGTCGGGGATCGAGGCGCCGAAGGATTCGCCGTCGCGCTCCAGTGGCGAGTGGCGAGTGGCGAGTGGCGAGGAGGAAGAGGGGACAGGGACCGTCGTGCCGTCGGCTAGGGTGATGGTGGAGGCGACGTCACTCGCCACTCGCCACTCGCCACTCGCCACTGCCTCCCGCCGCAGATTCTCCCGGATCGCCACATATTCCATCTCGGGCGTGATGATCCCGGCCTTGGCGTATTCGTACTGCGTCACCGGGCGGCCGGGCACGCCCTTGAAGACGCGGTGGTTGGAGGTGTCGAACCGGGGGGCCAGGTGGCGGCCCGAGGCATGGCCGTTGTCCTCGGGCTTGACCTCGCGCGGGTTCAGGACGGGGGCGATGTCGCCGCGATCCAGCTGCCAGCTGGATTTGACGTGGGGCAGGCCCTTCTTGATGTCGATCGTGACGTTCGGGTCGGTATAGGGACCCGAGGAGTCATAGACCGTCACCGGCGGCTCGTTCGCCGACGGATGCAGGGCGATCTCGCGGAAGGGCACGCGGATGTCGGGATAGAGGACGCCCTGGACATAGACCTTGCGCGACCCGGCCCGTTCGCCGGTCGGGATACGGCCGGTCTCAGCCTCGACCGCCTTGCGCGCCTCGGCCAGCGCCAGATCCACATTCGGCTCTTCGGGCAGGACGGGCGGGGTGACTTGGATGTTCATGGCGGCCTCAAACGGTTTGAGGTCCGCCGACGTCGGGCGCGAGGGTCCTGTGGCGCATGGACCTAAAGCGTACTCATCCCTTCGCCGGCATGACCCGGATCAGGTTCGACGGGTCAGAGGAGGAACCTCTATCTCAGCCGCTCGATTGCGACACCCCGGAGAACGGCCTCAGGGTGACGCCGGGGGAGGCGGACGTCAAGCCGGGCGGGCGGCGCCGGAAAAAGACGCCCCTTCCCACAGGCTTAGCCATGAAACGGACTTGCCCCCCGGCGTCGGGACGGCCAAACCACGGGGGTGACTGTCCAATCCCTGATCATCGACTGCGACCCCGGCGTGGATGACGCCGCAGCGCTCTTCCTGGCCTTCGCCGCCCCTGAGCTGGAGCTGCTGGCCGTCACCACCGTCGGCGGCAACGTCCCCGGCGCCCTGACCCAGCGCAATGCGCGGATGATCCGCCAGATCGCCGGCCGCGAGGACGTGCCCGTCTATGGCGGGGCCGAACGGCCGCTGAAACGCCCGCCCGCCGGCGCCGGCGAGTTCCACGGGCCGGAAGGGCTGGGCGACCTGGAGCCGTTCGAGCCTCACGGCATCATCGGCGACGGCCCGGCCGCCAACGCCATCGTCGACCTGGTGATGAAACGACCCGCCGGATCGGTGGCGATCGCCGTCCTGGGGCCGATGACCAATCTGGCCCTGGCGATGAAGCGCGAACGGCGGCTGGCCGAACACCTGGGCCCTGTCGTGGTCATGGGCGGGGCGCGGTCGGAGGGCGGCAACATCACGGCTTCCGCCGAGTTCAACATCTGGGCCGACCCGGATGCGGCGGCGGTGGTGTTCGGCTCGGGCTGTCAGGTGATCGCCTTCGGCCTGGACGCGACGCATCAGGTGCGGGCGACCGAGGCCCGCATCCGCGCCATAGAGACGATCCGCACCGAACCGGCCCGCACCACGGCCGCCCTGCTGCGCTTTTCCCAGAGGACCGAACGGACCCTGGTCGGCTGGCCCAGCCCGGACTGGGGCGCCCCCCTGCACGACCCCTGTCCGATCGCCTGGCTGATGAAGCCCGACCTGTTCAGCCTGAAGCCCTGCCGGATCGAGGTCGAGACCGGATCGGACCTGACGCGCGGCCATACGGCGGTGGAGTTCCGGGTCGATCCGGAGACGGCCCGCCATCGCTGGGCGGTCGCGGCGGACGCTCAAGGGGTGTTCGACCTGATCGCCGAAACCCTGAAGGGTGCTGAAAGGGCGCGAGGGGGATGAGGATCACCGTCGTCGGCTCGATCAACCTGGACCTGGTGGCGACGGCGCCCCGCCTGCCGGCGCCGGGCGAGACGGTGACGGGGGCGGCGCTCGCCCGCTATCCCGGCGGCAAGGGCGCCAACCAGGCCTATGCGGCCGAGAAACTGGGGGCCGAGGTCAGCCTGATCGGTCGGGTCGGAAACGACGCCATGGCCGGCGAGGCCCTGGCCCTGATGTCCGAGCTTGGCGTCGATCTGGCGGGGGTGGAGGTCGATGTGGCGGCGCCCACGGGCGTCGCCCTGATCGCCGTCGATCCGACCGGCGAGAACCAGATCGTGGTGGCGGCCGGGGCCAATCATCTGGTCACGCCCGAACAGCTGCCCCAGCGGATCGAGGGCGCCCTGATCGTGCAGCTGGAGCTGCCGATCGAGACGGTGGAGGCGGCGGTCGGCCGGGCCACGGGCTTCGTCTGCGCCAATCTGGCGCCCGCCCAGCCGGTGTCGGAGGCCCTGCTGCGCCGCGCCGACCTGATCGTGGTCAATGAGACCGAGGCCGCCTTCTATGGCGAGGCCCTGCACCGGGGCGGCGGCCGGGTGGTGGTGACCCAGGGCGCTCGCGGGGCGGTGATGTATCAGCGCGGGGTGGAGACGGCATCGGCCAGGCCGCCCGCCGTCGAGGCTGTGGATGCGACCGGCGCCGGCGACGCCTTCGTGGCGGCGATCACCATGGCCCTGCTGGAGGGGATGGAGCCCGCGCAGGCGCTGCGCTTCGCCTGCGCGGCCGGGGCCTTTGCGGCGACGCGGCCGGGGGCCCAGCCGTCGGCGCCGGAACGGGATCAGGTCGAGGCGCTGCTGGGAGGGTGAGGGGGGCGGGCCCCCTCCGTCTCTTCGCTGCGCTCAGAGCCACCTCCCCCAAGGGGGGAGGATTGGGGTTGCCGCCATCGTCTGGCTGTCGTTAGTCTGGCGCTTAAATCAGTGGGGACTTCAGACGATGATGATGCGTGTTCGCGGTTCCGGCCTTGCGCTGGCGGCGGTGTTGCTGGCCACGACGGCGAGCGGGGCCCTGGCCCAGTCCGCGGCGCCCGGCCAGACGACCTATCAGCAGCCGCCGTCCCCCATCGCCGACATTCTGGACGCCAAGCCGACGCCGTCGTCGATGCTGAGCCCGGACCGCAAGACCCTGGTACTGATGGACCGGTCGAACCTGCCCAGCATCCAGGCCCTGGCCGAGCCGATGCTGCGGCTGGCGGGGTCGCGGATCAATCCCCGCAACAACGGGCCGGCCGAGAGCCGGGTCTCGTGGCTGACGGGGCTGACGCTTCAGGCCGTGGACGGGGGCCAGCCCCGGGTCGTGGCCCTGCCGGCGGGGGCGCGGTTCACGGGGGCGCGCTTCTCGCCCGATGCGAAACACCTGGCCTTCGTCATGGACCGGCCGACGGGGCTGGAGCTGTGGGTCGTGGACGTGGCGAGCGCGCAGGCGCGCAAGCTGACCGAGCCGGTGGTCAATATGACGGGCGGGGCCGGCTATGACTGGCTGCCGGACAGTTCGGGCCTGCTGGTCGAGGCGGTCCCGGCCGGGCGGGGGGCTGCGCCGGACGTGACGGCGGCGCCGACCGGGCCGAACATCGAGGAGACGGCCGGGCGCGCGGCGCCGGTCCGGACCTATCAGGACCTCTTGTCCAATCCGGGCGACGAGGCCCTGTTCGACCACTATTTCACCAGCCAGCTGACCCTGGTTCCGCTGAACGGCCGTGCACGGACGATCGGCGCCCCGGCCGTCTATCTGGACGCCTCGCTGTCGCCCGACGGGAAGTACATTCTGCACGAGATCGCCAAACGGCCCTATTCCTATGCGGTGCCGGCGGGCCTGTTCCCGACCGAGATCGTGGTGACGGACATGGCCGGGCGGGTGGTGCGGACCGTCGCCGACCTGCCGCTGAGGGACGACGTGCCGACCGCCTTCGACGCCGTGGCGCCGGGGCCGCGGTCCGTGGGCTGGCGGGCCGATGCGCCGGCGACCCTGACCTGGGTCGAGGCCCTGGACGGCGGGGACATCCGCCGCGAGGCCGAGTTCCGCGACCGGGTCTTCATGCAGGCCGCCCCCTTCACGGCCGAGCCGGTCAAGCTGATCGACCTGAAGGAGCGGTACGCCGGGATCGTCTGGGGCAAGGATGACTTGGCTGTGGTCAACAGCCGCTGGTTCAACACCCGGCATGAGAGCCGCTTCGTGGTCGATCCGTCCAATCCCGGCGCGGGCCGGCTGCTGCTGGAGCGGAACTATCAGGCCCGCTACGACAATCCGGGCCAGCCGGTGACCCAGCCGAATGCGGCGGGCCGGTCGGTGATCCGCTTCACCCCCGACGGCAAGATCCTGATGCAGGGGGCGGGCGCCACGCCCCAGGGCGAATTCCCCTTCCTGGCCGCGATGGACTCGGCAACGGGGCGCAGCGAGCGGCTGTGGACCTCGGCCCAGACCGACTATGAATATGTGGTCGGTTTCCTGGACGCGGACGGCAAGCGGGTGGTGACCCAGCGCGAGACGCGGCTGGACCCGCCGAACCTGCAGATCCGCGACCTGACGACGGGCCAGACCACGGCCCTGACCAACTTCCCCGATCCGGCGCCGCAGCTGGCCGGAGCGACGCGCCAGCTGGTGACCTATGAGCGGGCCGACGGGGTCAAGCTGTCGGGGACCCTGTATCTGCCGGCCGGCTATGACAAGGACCGCGACGGGCCCCTGCCGATGCTGATGTGGGCCTATCCGGCCGAGTTCACCGATGCGGCGGTGGCGGGCCAGACGGTGGACGTGCAGAACCGGTTCGTGCGGCCGGGCGGGTCCAGCCATCTGTTCCTGCTGACCCAGGGCTATGCGATCTTCGACAATCCTTCCATGCCCATCATCGGCAAGGACGGGGCCGAGCCGAACGACACCTATGTGCAGCAGCTGGTCGCCGACGCCCAGGCCGCGGTCGATGCGGTGGTCGGCATGGGGGTGGCGGACCGCGACCGGATCGCCGTCGGGGGCCACAGCTACGGCGCCTTCATGACGGCGAACCTGCTGGTTCACAGCGACCTGTTCAGGACCGGGATCGCGCGGTCGGGCGCCTATAACCGCACCCTGACCCCGTTCGGCTTCCAGTCGGAACAGCGCAACTATTGGGAGGCGACCGAGGTCTATACGGAGATGTCGCCCTTCACCTACGCCGACCGGATGAATGAGCCGATCCTGCTGATCCACGGCGAGGCCGACGACAACTCCGGCACCTTCCCGATCCAGTCCGAGCGCTTCTATGCGGCGCTGAAGGGGCTGGGGGCGACGGCGCGTTACGTCACCCTGCCGCTGGAGGCGCACGGCTATCGCGCGCGGGAATCGGTGGGCCACACCCTGTGGGAGATGACCCGCTGGCTGGACCAGTATGTCAAGAACGCGCCGGCGAGACCGGCGGGATGATCTGCGACAATCGGGTGGCGGCTAGAGGGGTTCGTCACAACGGGCACGACGCGGCCACGGCGAACACGACGGGACTGATGCGCGTCGGTTCAACGGTTCCATATGGAGGCCTGCGGCTTCGCCGGCGCAGGTCATCAAGACGGTCTGAAACGGCACGGTTCCGTCGTGCCCGTTGTGATCTCGTCGTGACCGCTGTGACGCGCCTGCTTTTCAACAGCCGGCCATCTAGCCGGCGGCAGGACGACGGCGTCGTCACGGGCGAACGATCAGCCGCACCACCTCCCCGGCGTGAAGCCGGTCGAAGCCGGCGTTGATCTCATCCAGCGGGATGACGCCGCTCATCAGACGGTCCACCGGCAGGCGGCCCTGGCGGTACAGGGCGACGTAGCGGGGGATGTCGCGGCTGGGGACGCAGGTTCCGATGTAGGAGCCCTTAAGGGTGCGTTCCTCCCCGACCAGAGAGACGATGTTGACGGCGAGCGCCGCCGCGGGCGGGGGCAGGCCGGCGGTGACGGTGGTTCCGCCGCGCCGGGTCATCTTCCAGGCGTTCTCCAACGCCCGAACCGAGCCGGCCATTTCGAAGGCGACCTCGGCGCCGCCGTTCGTCAGGGCGCGGACCTGATCCACCGCATCTGGATCGGCGGCGTTGACGGTCTGGACCGGACCCAGGCTGCGCGCCAGGGCCAGCTTGTCCTCGGACAGATCGACGGCGATCACGGGAGAGGCGCCGCAGGCCAGGGCGCCCAGGACGCTGGCCAGGCCCACGCCGCCCAGGCCGATGACCACGACGCTCTGGCCCGCCTTGACCCCGGCGGTGTTCACCACGGCGCCGACCCCGGTCAGGACGGCGCAGCCGAACAGGGCCGCCTCTTCGAACGACAGCTCCGGGTCGATCTTGACCAGGGACCGGCGCGAGACCACGGCCCGTTCGGCGAAGGCGGAACAGCCCAGGTGGTGGTTGACCGGCTCGCCCTCGCGAAAGAGGCGGCGGGCGCCGGACAGAAGCTCGCCCCGGCCGTTGGCGGCGGCGCCGGGCTCGCACAGGGCGGGACGGCCGCCGGCGCACGGGTCGCAATGGCCGCAGGACGGCATGAAGACCATGACGACGTGATCGCCGACAGCCAGGTCCGTGACGCCGTCGCCCAGGGCCTCGACCACGCCTGCGGCCTCATGCCCCAGGGCCATGGGCAGGGGGCGGGGACGGTCGCCGTTGATGACGGAAAGATCCGAATGACACAGGCCGGCGGCCTTGACGGCGACCAGGACCTCGCCGGGGCCGGGTGCGGCCAGCGTCACAGTCTCGAGCGACAGGGGGCGGCTGTCGCCATAGGGAAGGGCGGCGCCGCTCCTCGACAAAACAGCCGCGCGGGTCGTGATGCTCATAGTCAAGCTTCTCCTTGCGCTATCGCCGAGGACGCGGTCGTCAGCCGCCTGAGCGCTTGTGATCGTCCGCCTACCGATAGGCGCTTGACGCCGCGTCGTCCAAGCCCGAGCGTCACCTGGACGGCGACACGGACGATCGCCGGGGAGGATGATGACGATGCCGAAGACGGAACTGGGCGCCCTGGCCGAACGCGCGACCTATCGCGCCTTTCACATGGTCTCGACCCGCTGGGCCGACAACGACCAGTACGGCCATATCAACAACGCCAAATTCTACGAGTTCGTCGACTCGGCGGTGAACGCCCATCTGCTGATCGCCAACGCCCTGGACGAGTCCATCGGCCTGGTGGTGGACAGCGGCTGCCAATACACCTCGGCGCTGAAGTTCCCCGATGTAATCGAGGTGGGGATCAAGGTCGACCGGATCGGCACCTCCAGCGTCACCTACGGCTTTGCGGTCTTCAAGCGCAGCACCGACGTGCCCGCCGCCGTCGGCCATTTCGTCCACGTCTATGTCGACGCCGAAACCCGCCGCCCCAAGCCCCTGCCGGCGAAACTGAGGGCGGTGGTGGAGAATCTGAAGGCGGGGTGAGGCCGCGCTGACAGGTCGTATTACCGAAGCTTCATTGGCCCCGTGCGGGGCGGCGTGGTGGACTGGGGGCCTATCGGAGCAGCTCGCATGACGTTTCGCCTTCCTGTCGGTTCGGCCGGCGACCTTGCGCTGGCCTGCGTCGCCGTCTGGACGCCGCTCGCCGCCTGTTCGGCCCAGCCTGTCCAGAGCGCGGCGACGGAGCCCTCACGGGGGACGGCGATCTTGGGCGAAGCGGCGATCCTGGCGGCGGCCGCCGCGGAGGTGACGCCGCTGATGGCGGATGGGCGCTATCAGTCCGTGTCGGGCGCCGTGGTCTATCAGGGGCGGGTCCATACCTTCCACTACGGCCGATCGCCGTCCGGGCGGGCGCCGGACGACCAAACCCTTTATGAGATCGGCTCCCTGACCAAGACCTTTACCGGCCTGCTGCTGGCCCAGGCGGTGCGCGACGGCAAGGTCGCGTTGGACGCGCCGGCCGCCCTCTATCTGCCGCAGGTCGATCCCTCGCGGCTGACCCGCAACGGCAAGCCCGTCACCGTCCGTCATCTGGCCACCCACATGTCGGGCCTGCCGATGCTTCTGGCGTGCGAAGACCAGCCAGCCGATCCGGCCCGCATCGCCTGTCTGGCGGCCCATGACGATCGGGATTTTCTGAGGCGGCTGAACGCGGTCGAGCTGCGGTCCGATCCCGGCGACACCTATCTGTACAGCAACGCCGGCGCCCGGCTGATCGGCCTGATTCTGGAAGGAGTCTACGGCGCCCCCTATCCCGAACTGGTGCGGCGGTTCCTTCAGACCCGCGACGGGGGGATCGACGTTCGATGCGGCGCTGCGGTCGAGGATCCCGCGCGTCTGGCGGTGCGCGACCGGGCCGCCGAAACCTGCGACGGGGCCGGCGGCCTGGTCGCCACGACCGCCGACATGGGGCGATATCTCGCCCTCTATTTCGACCGGCGGGACCCGATCCCCGCCCAGGCGACGACGTCCCTGTTCCAGGACGGCGACTTCGGCCGCGCCTATTTCTGGAACACCTACAGGCCAGAGACCGAGGGGCAGCTGTACCATGGCGGCGGCACCTTCAACACCTCGTCCTGGATCTCGCTTTATCCGCGCCAGGGCCTGGCCGTCTTCCTGATCTCCCCCACGGTGGCTGAGGGCGCCCAGGGCGCCCTGAACGAACGAGCCAACGCCATTGCCGACCGCGTTCGGGCGGCGGCGGGCGAGCCGCAGGCTGGGCGCTAGGCGACACGACGGCCCTAAGCTTCGGGTCGCCTGATGTGGGACTGGTGCGCCACCAAAGCCGCCCGTCTTTGAAGCTGAGAATATACGGCCGAGCTCATGCCGGAAGCGGCGAGCCTTTGTCGATCTTCTCGCTTGCTGGTTGCCGAAAGGATCACCAAATGGAGGTGAGGATCAAGGAGACGTCATCAGATGCTGAACCCGTATGAGGCCGTTCTGGCTCTTCAGAAGCTCATTCTGCTTCACCACAAGCCGCGCGACGGCGACGAACTTAGTCCCTTCATTGTCTGCTTCGACAAGGATGGTACAGCGCTGGATATCGGTGAAGTTTCAGCGGCGCATCCAAAAGAGATGGTCGGGAATTTGGAGACATGGACCCCGACGCCCGGCGCCGGCTATTACGCCCACATTCGGCAGAGTGGTTCGAATACCAATAGACACACCGGATCCGTCACGCGCTGGGAGGTCGAAGGGCCCGACTGGAACGCCTTCGTCGATGTGTATGAACCTCTGAATCAGAGCATATCGGCCGCAGTGAACATACCCTCGTTGACGGTAGGAGCCCTGACCTTTTTGGAGCGTTATCGCGCGGTTTGAGAGGAGTCGACGGTTTTCCTTGGGCTCTGAGGGGCCGTCTGCCATCGCCTCATCTCGGACAAGGCACGGCGCCAATCTGAGGCCCCCGCCCTAGCCAATCCGCCCTGCGCGTGAGAACGTTCCCATAAAAGCGCGTGGAGGAACGCCATGAGGACGGGATGGATCGCGGCCTTGGCCGCGAGCGCGGTGCTTTGCGCCGGCGGCGCGGCGGCCCAGACGGCGGCCCAGACGGCGGCCCAGACGGCGGCCCAGACGGGCGGTTTCCTGCGGGCGGAGGGGGCGCGGATCGTCGATGAGACGGGGCGGCCCGTTGTTCTGCGCGGCATGGGTCTGGGCGGCTGGGTGCTGCAGGAAGGCTATATGCTTCAGCTCGGCGCCCTGGGTCAGCAGCATGTCATCCGGGGGCGGATCGCCGATCTGATCGGCGAGGAGAAGACCGAAGCCTTCTACGCCGCCTGGCGCGCCAACCATACGACCAAGGCCGACATCGACGCCATGGGACGGTGGGGATTCAACTCGGTGCGGCTGCCGATGCATTACGACCGGCTGACCCTGCCGGTGGATCAGGAGCCGGTCGCGGGGCGGGACACCTGGAAGGAGGAGGGCTTCGCCGAGATCGACGCCCTGCTGGCCTGGGTCAAGGCCAATGGGATGTACCTGATCCTGGACCTGCACGCCGCGCCGGGCGGGCAGGGGAGCGACCTGGCCATATCGGACCGGGATCCGGCAAAGCCGTCGCTGTGGGACAGCGCGGAGAACCGCAGGAAGACCGTGGCCCTGTGGCGGCGGCTGGCCGAACGCTATGCGGACGAGCCGGCCATCGGCGCCTATGACCTGATCAACGAACCGAACTGGGATTTCGAAAAGCCCGGCGGCGGCCACGGCTGCGAGGAGACGACCAACGCCCCGCTGCGGTCGCTGATGATGGAGATCACGGCGGCGATCCGCGAGGTCGATCAGCGGCACATGATCGTCATCGAGGGGAACTGCTGGGGCAACAACTATCGCGGCGTCACGCCTCTGTGGGACGACAATACGGTCATCAGCTTCCACAAATATTGGAACGCGACTGACCGGGCCTCGATCGCCGAGATGCTGCGGTTGAGGGAGGAGACCGGCGCGCCGCTGTGGCTGGGCGAATCCGGCGAGAACTCCAACACCTGGTTCACGCAGACCGTGGCCCTGGTCGAGGGCGAGGGGATCGGCTGGGCCTTCTGGCCGCTGAAGAAGATCGGCTTCAACCAGCCGCTGGAGATCAAACCCAATCCCGGCTGGGCGCGGCTGGTCGCCTATTGGACCGGCAAGGGAGAGCGGCCGTCGGCGGCGGAGGCGGAGGCGACCCTGATGCAGCTGGCGACCCAGGACGTCCGGTTCGAGAACACCGTCAAACATCGCGACGTGGTCGACGCCCTGCTGCGCCGGCCCCATTCGGACGCGGCGGTCCCCTTTGCCGATCACCGCATCGGGACGTCGGGGGCGACGATCCGGGCGGCGGACTATGACCTGGGCCGGGCGGGCGCGGCCTGGTCGGACGTCTATGATTCCGACATCGACGGGCCGGGTGAGCGCGTGCCCTGGTGGAACACCGGCCGGACCTTCAGGAACGACGGGGTGGACATCGCCGTGGTCGAGGGCGAGCCGGTCGTGGCCGAGTTCGAGACGGGGGAGTGGCTGCGCTATACCGTGACGGCGGAAACGGCCGGGACGCGGGCGCTTACGGTGGTCGGAACCGGCGGCCGGGTGTCGGTGTCGCTGAACGGCGGCGCGGCGACGCCGGTCGATCTTCCGGCGGGCGACGGCTGGGGCCAGGCGACGACGCCGGCCCGGCCCTTTCTGGAAGGGACCAACACCCTGATCGTGCGGGCGGAGGATTGCGAGGACTGCCGGGTAAAGGCGTTTCGCGTGGAGCCTTGAGCGTCGGTCGAGCCCGAGGATCACGGCGGGAGCGTTGCTGCGCGCCGAAAGGGCTGGTCCCGGCTTTCGCCGGGATTGGCGGAGAGGCTGACTTCAGTCGTCCAGCTGTCCCGTCAGGAACAGAACGCCGACGGCGGTCAGGGCGCCCAGGGTGAAGGCGGCGATGATGGAGCCGGCGGCGACGGCGGCGGGGACGGTGACGGGGCGGGCCTCGTACCATTCGACGATGTCGGCCTCGTGCAGGTCGTCGTCGGCGCGGCCCTCGGCTTCATAGATGTCGGTCGCGTTCATCGGGGGCTCCTTATCGGCTTCAGGGATCAATACCCCCAAATGGTTGAGGTTCCACTGCGCTTCGACGCCGTCGCGGCGGCGTGACAGCCTGCCGCGCATCGGCTAGGGAGCGCGGCTCAGGTTTCAGACTGTCGAAGACGATCCCCATGGCCGGCCACTCGAAATTCAAGAACATCATGCACCGCAAGGGGCGCGCGGACGCGCAGCGCTCCAAACTGTTCTCCAAACTGTCGCGCGACATCACCGTGGCGGCCAAGTCGGGCCTGCCGGACCCGGCCGCCAATCCGCGCCTGCGCCTGGCCATCAACAACGCCAAGGCCGAAAGCCTGCCCAAGGACGTGATCCAGCGGGCGATCAACAAGGCCTCGGGCGGCGACGTGGATACGATGGAAGAGGTCCGCTACGAGGGCCGGGGCCCCGGCGGCGTCGGCATCATCGTCGAGGCCCTGACCGACAACCGCAACCGCGCGGCCTCCAACATCGGCACGGCCTTCAAGAAGAACGGCGGCGCCCTGGGCGAGATGAACTCGGTCGCCTTCATGTGGGACAAGGTGGGCAAGATCGTCTATCCGGCCGAGGCCGGCACAGAGGACGCCGTGATGGAGGCCGCCATCGAGGCGGGCGCCCAGGACGTCGAGAGCGATCTGGTCAAGCCGGACATCTATGAGGACGCGCCGGGCCACACCATCTGGACCGCCTATGAGGACCTGAACGAGGTGGCCGAGGCCATGTCCAAGGTGCTGGGCGACCCCAAGTCCACCGCCATCGTCTGGAAGCCCCAGTCGGAAGTGACGGTGACGGGCGAGGCGGTCGGAACCCTGTTCAAACTGCTGGACGCCCTGGACGCCGAGGACGACGTGTCCGCCGTCTATTCCAATGAGGATATTTCCGACGAGGATGCGGCGAAATACGCCGGCTGATCGGCGAACGCGGGTCTCGACTTGGGCGCGCCTCGCGCTTAACCTTTCGTCAACGCTTGGGGCGCGGCTGATTCGACCAGGGGTCGAGCCGGCTCGCCGGAGCGAAGACGGAGGGGCGCGATCATGAAGTTGACCAGAATAGACCGGGTTCTGTCCCGCGGCGGCAAGGCCCTGAGCAATGAGGCCCCGGCCGCGCCCGCCTCCGCCCTCGCCTCCCGGGCGGAGGAGCAGGACGTCGCCGGCCTGATCGGCGAACGGTTCGAAACCATCCAGGACAGTCTGGATCAGCTGGCCGAAATGGCCCAGCGGTTCGGGACCTTCGAGACCCTGCTGGGTCAGCTGCGCGATCCGCTGGAGGCCGAGTTCCGGTCGCGGCGCGACAATCATGTCGAACTGGTCAATCTGCGCAACGCCCATGACGAGGCGGCCCGGCAGCTGGGTCTGGCCAACGCCGAGGTCCGCCGCCTGTCCGAGGCCCTGGCGGAGGCCGAGGCCAAGGTGGACGATCTGGAGGCGCGCGGCGCCGAGACCACGGCCAATCTGCAGGAGGCCCGGGTCGAGATCGGCCGGCTGCGCGCCGACCTGGCCCAGTCCGCCACCCGGATCGAAGGCTTCGAGGCGGTCGATCGCGCCGCCGTCCAGCGCATCCGCGAACTGGAGCAGGACCAGGAGTCGCTGCGCATCCAGCTGACCCAGGCCGAGACGGCGCGGTCCGAGCTTGAGGCCGCCCGCGCCCAGATCCAGCGCGACCACGCCCTGGTGCTGGAAGAGAACACCGTGCTGCGCCGCCGCGTGGACGAGGTGGGGACCGAGGTGGCCGCCCTGGCGCGCGCCGCGGCGACCGGCGAGGGCCAGCTGGCCACCGAACGGGCCCGCGCCGCCTCCGAACAGGCCGAGGCCGCCCGCGCCATCCGCACCCTGGAAAGCCAGGTCGAGGCCGCCCGGGCCGAGGCCGCCTCCCTGACCGCGCGGCTGGACACGGCCACGGCCCGGGCCAACGGCCTGGAGGTGCTGAACAGCGAACTGACCTCGCGCCTGGGCGAGCTTCAGACCGGGGGCCATGCGGCCGAGCGCCGGGCGGACACGCTGCAGATCAATCTGGACCGCGCCGTCGAGCGGGTGCGGGCCCTGGAGAGCGAGATCGAGGAGGCGCGTCAGCGGCAGGCCGCCATGGAGGTCGCCCGCGTGGCGGCCGTGGACCGCGCCGACGCCCTGGCCAAGGCGGCCGCCGGCCACGACAAGGCCATCGCCCGCGCCGAGGACCGGATGGTCAAGCTGCAGGCCAAGCTGAGCGCGGCGCAGGACGAGCATGAGAAGCGCGTCCAGACCCTGAACCAGCAGATCAGCGCCCTGCGCGAAGATCTGGAAAGCGTGCGGGCCGAGGCCGCCATGTCGGCCGCCGCCCTGGACGCCGCCCGTCGGGGCCGGGGCGGCCGTCCCAGCATCGCCGACGCCGCCGCCCAGCTTCAGGCCATCGTCGGCTGATCGTCCGAAACAGGGCGCGCCCGGAACATTCGGGCGCTCCCGTCGCTTGATCGGCATGATGAGCGACCTGTTGAACGGCGCGCTCTGGCCGATCCTCGGGGCGGTCGTTGCCGGCGGGACGATCGGGCTGGAGCGCGAATGGCGCGGCCGCGCGGCCGGGTTCAGAACCCACATCCTGGTCAGTCTGGCCTCGGCCCTTCTGATGCTGGCGGCCATGCGCCAGGCCGACTGGGCGTTCCGCGCCCTGCCGGATGAGAACATCGTCACCGATCCGACGCGGATGGCCCATGGGGTACTGACCGGGATCGGTTTTCTGTGCGCCGGAGTGATCTTCCGCACTGGATTTTCGGTGCACGGACTGACCACCGCCGCCTCGCTGTGGATCACCTCGGCCATCGGCCTGCTGTTCGGGGCGGGTCTTTACGGCCTGGGCGCCCTGGGGACCGGGGTTACGGCCCTGATCCTGGGGGGACTGCGGCTGATCGACCTGCGCCTGCCCGACCGCAAGGTGGTGGATGTGGTCGTGGCCTGGGACCGGGCGGCCCCGTCGCCGGAGGATCAGGTCCAGGCGGCCATTCGCGCCATCGACCCCCAAGCCCATTCCGGGCGGCTGGAGCTGATCCACGACGGGCGCAGAATCCGGCGATCCTGGCGGCTGAAGGCGGCGACGGACGATGAGCTGGAGCGGCTGGCCGCCCTGTTGTGCGCCGCGCCGGGCGTCGCCGCCTATCGGTTGAATCCGCGCGACGGCTGAGCGGGGCGGGAACCGTCGCGGGCCGCGCGGATTAGCGGGTGGACCGTCAGACCCGCCATGCCCGGCGCCGCTCTGGTCGAAGGATGCAGACCCCGATGGACATCACCCAGCTGATCTTGGACGACCACGCCGAACAGCGCCGCCTGTTCTCGATCATCGAACAGATCGACCCGAAGGACGTGGACGCCCTGAGCGCGGTCTGGCTGAGGCTGTCGGCCTTTCTGGACGTCCATGCCGAGGCCGAGGAGCGGTTCTTCTATCCCGACCTGATCAAGCTGGGCGAAGGGGCCAATGACGCCGACGACGGGACGGTGGAGGGCGAGACCGAAGACGCCATCGAGGACCACAACAAGCTGCGCGATGCGGTCAAGGCGGTGGAACAGCATCCGGTCGGCAGCCCGGCCTGGTTCGAGGCGGTGGGCCGGGCCAATGTGGTCAACTCCAAACATATGGGCGAGGAGGAGCGGCAGGGGCTGACCGACTTCCGCCTGAACGCCGACCTTGACCTCCGCCACGACCTGGCGGTCAGGTTCGCCGCCTTTGAGGCCGAACACATCACCGGGGTGAAGCCGGTCAACAAGGACCCGGAAACCTATGTGGAGGCCCACGGCTGAGGTCGATGGGGCCGGGTTTCTGACCCGCAGATCAAGCTGTTCATTGCCCGCTAACCCTCTTTGCGGCATGAGGGGAACGGATGGCGAACGAAACAGTCAGAATCATCGGCCTGGACCCCGGTCTGCGACGCACCGGCTGGGGTGTGATCACAGCCGACGGCGCGCGCCTGCGCTGGGTGGCGCACGGGGTGGTGGCCCCGCCCGAGGCCGCGCCCTTTTCCGAACGTCTGCTGTTCCTGTTCGAGGCCCTGGGGACGATCTTGGCCGACCACGGCTGTGAAGAGGCGGCGGTGGAGGAGGTGTTCGTCAACGTCAATCCGTCCTCGACCCTGAAGCTGGGCCATGCCCGGGCGGCGGTGATGCTGGCGCCGGCCCAAAGGGGCTTGAGGGTCGCGGAATATTCGCCGAACCTGATCAAGAAGGCGGTGGTCGGGGCCGGTCACGCCGACAAGGGCCAGATCGCCTTCATGATCAAACGACTGCTGCCGACCGCCGGGGATGTGAAGGCGGACGCCGCCGACGCCCTGGCCGTGGCGATCACCCATGCGCAACTGAGGAAACGGTCCTTGCTGGAAGCCATGCACCGGGGGGCGGCGTGAGGCGCGACATTGAAATCCTCCCCCCTTGGGGGAGGATTGGTCGTGATCGGACGTTTGAGAGGGGTGCTGGCCGAGGTCGGGGAGGCGGACTGCCTGATCGACTGCGGCGGGGTGGGCTATGTAGTGTCGTGCGGGGCGCGGACCCTGGGCCGGCTGCCGGCGCCGGGGGACGAGACGACCCTGCATGTCCATTCGCAGTGGAGCGAGGACGCTGGCCCGCGCCTGTACGGATTCCTGACCCGCGACGAGCGGCGGGCCTTCACGACCCTGCTGGCCATTCAGGGCGTGGGGCCCAAGGCGGCCCTGGCGGTGCTGGACGTGTTGCCGCCCGGCGAACTGGCGTCGGCTGTGGCGCGCGAAGACAAGGCGGCGGTGGCGCGGGCCAACGGCGTGGGGCCGAAACTGGCGCTGCGGATCGTCACCGAGCTGAAGGGCAAGCCCCTAAGCAGTATAGTGGGTGACGTCAGCTTTGCGCCGGCCGCACCCGGCATGCACGTCGAGATCGCACCGCCGGTTCCGTCCATCACCGGCGAGGCCGTGTCGGCCCTGCTCGGGCTGGGCGTCGCCGAGGTCAATGCGCGCCGCGCCGTGGATCAGGCGTTGATCCGTTTGGGCGAAGAGGCCGAACTGTCGGCGGTGATCCGCGCGGCCCTGCAGGAGCTGGGGCGGTGATTGGAAGGGAGTGGCGAGTGGCGAGTGGCGGGTGGCGAGCGCTGTCGTGTGGCCTCACCGGACTGTACGCCGCTTTTGCCGATGATGGGCCGAAAGCGGGGCGGCTTTCTCGCCACTCGCCACTCGCCACTCGCCACTCGGCAGCCACTCGCCACCCAGGTCGACCATGACCCGCATCATCTCCCCCGAGGCCGAAACGGGCGAAGCTTTCGACCGCGCCCTGCGGCCGCAGACCCTGGCGGAGTTCGTCGGCCAGTCGCAGGCCAAGGGCAATCTGAAGGTCTTCATCGACGCCGCGCGCGGCCGGGCGGAGGCCCTGGATCATGTGCTGCTGTTCGGCCCGCCCGGTCTGGGCAAGACGACTTTGGCGCAGATCGTGGCGCGCGAGCTGGGGGTGGGCTTCCGGGCCACGTCCGGACCGATCCTGGCCAAGGCGGGCGACCTGGCGGCGATCCTGACCAATCTGGAGCCGCGCGACGTCCTGTTCATCGACGAAATCCACCGCTTAAGCCCTCAGGTCGAGGAGATCCTGTATCCGGCCATGGAGGACCATGTGCTGGACCTGATCATCGGCGAGGGGCCGTCGGCGCGGTCGGTGCGGATCGACCTGGCGCCCTTCACCCTGGTGGGAGCCACGACCCGGGCGGGCCTCCTGGCCACGCCGCTGCGGGACCGGTTCGGCATTCCGCTGAGGCTGGAGTTCTATACCCCCGACGAACTGACGGCGGTGGTGCGCGGCACGGCGCGCAAGATGGGCGCCGGGATCGACGAGGGCGGGGCGCGCGAGATCGCCTCTCGCGCGCGGGGCACGCCCCGGATCGCAGGGCGGCTGCTGCGCCGGGTGCGCGACTTCGCCTCGGCCGAAGGGGCGGAGACCATCTCGAAGCTGGTGGCGGCGCGGGCCCTGGCGCGGCTGGAGGTGGACGAGGCCGGGCTGGACAGTCTGGACCGGCGGTTCCTGAAGGCCCTGATCGAAAACTACGGCGGCGGCCCGGTGGGGATGGACACTCTGGCGGCGGCCATCGCCGAGGCGCGCGACGCGGTCGAGGACGTGATCGAACCCTATCTGCTGCAACAGGGCTTCATCATGCGCACCCCGCGCGGCCGCATGGCCTGCGCCAAGGCCTATGCGCATCTGGGGCTGACCCCGCCGGCGCAACCCGCCGTCGGACCCGTGCCGGGCGACCTGTTTGAATGACGATCGCCTTCGATCCGGGCAAGGATGGGATCAACCGCGAGAAACACGGGCTGTCTTTGGCGCGCGCCAGCGAAATCGATCTCCGCACCGCTTATGTGCTGGTGGATGACCGTCAGGATTACGGCGAGCCACGCTGGCGCGCCTATGGTATGTTGGACGGACGGCTGCATATGCTGGCCTTCACCGTCCGCGACGGCGTAATAAGGGCCATCAGTCTGCAGCGCGCGAACGTCAAGGAGGTCCGACGCTATGGCTGATCCCGAATTCAGCCTCGATCCGAACGACTATGAGGATGGCGAGATCGACGATCCCCAGAATCCGGAGTGGACGGATGAGGATTTCGCCAGGGCGCGGCCTTTGCGGGAAGCCTTGCCTGAGCTTTACGCCCAGATCGTCGCCGAGCGCGAAGTCGGTCTGAAACTGCCTGCCGACACCATTCGCGCCTTCGCCGAAGAGGGCGAAGACTGGAAGGAGCGGATGGCCCAGACCCTGACCGAGGCGGCACGCAAGAAACACGCGGCCTGATCGTCGATAGGCGTTGCCAAGCGAGGCGGGCGGGGGTTTGCTGGGACGAACCGGAGCCCTCGACCCATGATCCTGCGCACCCTGGCCTTAGTGGCGTTTGTGGCCGGCCTGACCAGTCTGGCGCCGCCTGCGAAAGCAGCCGCCCCCGTCTTCACCGAAAAGGCCTGTCCGGCCGAATGGCCGACCGAGGTGCGCCAGGTGCGGTGCGGAACCCTGACTGTGGACGAGGCGCGCGACGGGACGGTCAGGGACCGGCGCATCGACCTGGCCCTGGTCATCATCAAGGCCAGCGCCCCATACAAGGACGCCTCGGGCCAGGCCCTGCCGACGGTGGTCATGTTCCACGGCGGACCGGGCGGGGCCATGGTCGGCGGGGCCGGGCGGATGCTGACGGCCCTGCGTCGCAATCCGGAAGCCTTTGCGGTGGATCAGGACGTGATCCTGTTCGATCAGCGCGGCGGCGGGGCCGGCGCCCCGTCGATGGATTGTCCGGGCGTCGAACTGACCGATGCGGGGCCGCCGTCGGATGCGGATCGCGACGGGCTGATCGCCTGTCTGAAGGGCTATCAGGCCCAAGGGATCGACCTGAACCAGTACAACGCCGCCGCCACCGCCGCCGACGTCAAGGACATGGTCCAGGCCCTGGGCCTGTCGAAGATCGACCTGTGGGGCGGCTCCTACGGCCCGCGCATCGAGGCGGCGGTCATCACCCACCAGCCCCAGATCGTCCGCGCCGCCGTGATGGACAGCCCCTGGCCGCCCGAGGGCAACTGGGCCGTCGGCACGCCGGAACAGGTGTCCACGGCGGTCAAGATCATCCTGGGCAAATGCCAGGCCCAGGCGGACTGCGCGGCGCGCCATCCGGACCTTCAGGCGCGGTTCGAGGCCGAGGCGCGCAAATGGTCGGCCGGCCCCGTGACGGGCAAGGACGGAAAGACCTTCACCGTCGACGACCTGTCGGCCTTTCTGATGGACACCACCTACAGCGCGCGGGGCGTGCGCAGCCTGCCGGCCGATCTGGAGAAGATCATCGCCGGAGACCTGAGCCCCGTCGCCGAGATCGCCGAGGACCGGACCTATTATTTCGAGGGCCAGCACATGGCCCATCTGTGCAAGGAAGAACTGCCGTTCGAATCCAAGGCGCGGCTGGCGGCGGGCGCGGCGGGCGATCCCGTCGCCGAGGTTCTGGTCCCCTCGCTGTCGCGGCTGTTCGACGTCTGTGCGGCGGTAGGGGAACGGCCCGCGCTGCCGATCGAGAACCTGCCGGTCCAGACCGACGTCCCGACCCTGTTCGTCGCCGCCGAGATCGATCCGGGCTGCCCGCCGCCCCTGACCGAGGCGGCGGCCAAGGGCTACTCCAACAGCCAGGTGGTGATCGTGACCAATGCGACCCACGGCGTCATCAACGCCAGCCCCTGCACCCGCAAGATGGCGCGCGACTTCCTGCGCGATCCGTCGGCGCCGGTGGATCGAAGCTGCCTGCCGCCGGCGGACACGCCGCTGAACTTCATCGAGGCCGCGACGGCGGGCTGAGACATGGGGCGGGCCTGGGTCTTTCCGTCCTCTTCCCGTGCGATCGCCGCCCTGTTCGTCGCGGCGGCGCTGGCGGCGGCCGGGGCGGGACTGTGGATGATGACCCACCGGTCGCGGATCGCGCCGCCCGAGACGCCGTCGCATCGGGTCGTGCGCCAGATCGGCGAACAGCTGGGGCCGGGCGCCGAGCTGCGCTACGCCGAGGCGGGCGAGAAGCGGGCCGTCTGCGGCTATGTGGGCCGGTCCAGGGGCGGGGCGGCGGTGGGCTTCATCTCCGTGCCCAACCGCATCCTGTTCAGCGACGATCCCCTGCCGACCGAGTTCCGCGAGATGCGCCGACGCTATTGCCCCGGCTTCCTGACGCCGCCGCCCAGCGTTAGGCTGGGGACATGACCGATCTTCCAAGCGACCTTCCGACGGCCGGCCGTTTCGACGGGCGCGACCACCTGCTGCCCGTGCGGGTCTATTATGAGGACACCGATTTCACCGGCCTGGTCTATCACGCCAACTATGTCCGCTATTTCGAGCGGGGCCGGTCGGACTTTCTGCGCGCCATCGGCGTGGGGCACGCCGACCTGCTGGAGCAGGACCAGCCGATGGCCTTCGTCGTGGCCGAGCTGAACATCCGCTATCTGAAGCCCGCGCGGATCGACGACGCCCTGGTGGTGCGGACCGTCTATGAGCAGGTGAAGGGGGTGCGGCTGATCATCCGACAGACGGTAGAGCGCGGGGGCGAGGTGCTGTGCCGGGCCGATGTGACGGCGGTCTGCATCCATCTGGACGGACGGCCGCGGCGGCCGTCGAAGGGGCTGATCGAGAAGGTCACGCCGTGGCTGGCGAAAGCCACCGGCGCCGATTAGGATTGGATGAACTCGGGGGAGGCTAGACCATGGAAAATCAGGGAATCACCGCCAGCGCGGTCATCGTGAGCTTCCTGCTGCTGGTTCTTGTGATCGGCGGCGGTCTGGTCGGCTGTCCCTATTACAAGGTCTGGGAGCGCAAGATGGCGGGCCAGGCCGAGCTGCAATATCAGCAGGGGGCGCGTCAGGCCCTGATCGCCCAGGCCGCCGCAGAAGACGAGGCGGCGATCAAACGGGCCGAGGCGGCGACGCGCCGGGTCCTGGGCTGGACCGATGCGGCCAAGCGCGGCTGCGAGGCCCTGGGCCGTCCGGGCGACCGCCAGTGCGAGGAACAGCTGCTGAAGGACGCCGCCACCTATTCCATCGCCAAGGAAGGCCATGAGGGCGTCATCATCAGCGTCGGCGCCCCCGTGTCGGTCGCTGTCGATCCGAACCGGCGGCCGGCGTCGGAGTAGAGACGGTCAGTCAAGAGCCGGCGCCGAGAGCGAACGCCTTCTGCACGACACCGTCTCGCAGGCGATAGGTTCGAAAGCCCATCGCCTCATAGTAGGTCAGGGCGCCGGGGTTGTCGGCGCTGATGTAGGCGTCGATCTGGTCAAGTCCCGCCTGCCGCGCCGCCTCAAGGCTGGATTTGAACAGGGCCTTTCCCACGCCCAGGCGATGGGCCTGCGGATCGACGTGCGTGCCGATGACGCCCCAGCCTGGCGGCACGTCGTAGCGATTTCCCGCCTCGGCTCGGATCAGCGACTGAAAGCCCAGCACCCGGTCCGTTTCGTCTGTCGCGACAGTGCAGCGCAGGCTCGCGGGGTTAGAGACATAGGCGGACAGGACGAAGGCTTCGTCGCTTGGCCTTTGGCGGCCGGTATGAGCGATGATCGCGAGAAGCACGCGGCTCATGGCCGGGACGTCATTGGGTGTGGCCGAGCGCGTCCGCATCGTCTCCTCCTGCTGCGGTCGGTAAACCTAGACGGGCGGCCGCATGACGTAAACGATCCCTCAGTCTGACGGGGCGCGCCTTTCTGGTGACGGCGGCGCGTGGGGCGGCTAAACGGGCGGGACGCCACACAATGGTCACGCCCGCTCGGTCGAAGAGGGGACGTGACCGATCCTGATCTCGCCCGGAGCGCCTGAATGACTACGCCCGTCGACGCCTCGATGATGAACCCCGTCGAGCTGTTCATGACCGCCGACTGGGTGGTGAAGTCGGTGATGGTGGGGCTGGCGGCGGCCTCGATCTGGTCCTGGACCATCATCATCGACAAAGCCTTCCGCTTCACCGCCCTGAACCGCCAGGCCGACGACTTCGACAAGGCGGTGCAGTCGGGCCGGTCGCTGGAGGATGTGGCGGCCCAGGCGGGACCGCAGCCGGAACACGCCCTGCCGCGCATGCTGGTGATCGCCTTGTCCGACTGGCGCGAGGCGCGTCAGAAGGGGGCGTTGAACGAACACCAGGGCGACCTGCTGATGACGCGGATCGACCGGGCCATGAACAGCCTGATCCAGCGCGAGGGCCAGAGGATCGAAAACGGCCTGGGCGTGCTGTCGGTCGTGGCGACGGCCTCGCCCTTCATCGGCCTGTTCGGCACGGTCTGGGGCATTATGAACGCCTTCGGCCGCATCGCCGCGGCGGGCAACACCAATCTGACCACGGTGGCGCCGGCCATCGCCGAGGCCCTGTTCGCCACGGCCATCGGCCTGGGCGCGGCCATTCCGGCCTATATCGCCTACAACAAGTTCTCGATCGACGCGGGCAAGTTCACCGGCCGGCTGGAAGCCTTCGCCGACGATCTTCAGGCGGCGGTGGCGCGGCGTCTGGGGGCTCCGTCCGCCCCGCCGCCCCCGCCGGTCGAGCCCGCCTCTGGCCTGAACCTGAAGCGGGGCGTCTGAGCCATGGCCCTTAATGGCGGTGGGGGCGGCGGTTCGAGCGGCGGCGGGTCGCGTCGCGGACGGCGGGGGCGAAAAGGCCCCCTGACCGAGATCAACGTCACGCCCCTGGTGGACGTGATGCTGGTGCTGCTGATCATCTTCATGATCTCGGCGCCGCTTCTGACCGTGGGCGTGCCGGTCGAGCTGCCCAAGACCGAGGCTAGCGCGGTCGAGACCAATAACGAACCCCTGTCGGTCAGCATCGACCAGCAGGGGGCGATCTTCATCGGCGACAGCGAGACGGCGTTCGACGATCTGGCGGTGCGGCTGCTGACCGAGGCGGGCGGGTCGGACAAGGCGTCCGAGCGGCCGGTCTTCGTGCGGGCCGACGGCCGGGCGCCCTATCAGGCGGTGGCGCGGGTGATGGCGCGGCTGAGCGCCTCGGGCTTCACCAAGCTGAACCTGATCACCGACACGGCCCCGGAGGCCTGATTGCGCCGTCCGAGCCCCGCGATCCTCGGCTCCATCGCCCTGCACGCCGGGGTGGTCGCGCTCGCCTTCGTGTCGTTCTCGCAGAAGGCCCAGGAGGCGCCGCCGCTGGTGAACTCCGTGCCGGTGTCGATCGTGTCCGAGACCGTGATCGCGGCGGCGGCCGCCGACAATCCGCAGCCCGAGCCCTCGCCTGACGACGCCGCCACCGCCCCGGTCAGCGCGCCGGAAGAGCCGACCCCGCCGGTCCCTGAGCCGACCCCGCCGCCGCCGACGCCTGCGCCCGCATTGAGACCCGCGCCCAAGCC